>JARRKE010000013.1 GCA_037388465.1 Gammaproteobacteria bacterium | reverse complement strand
GACTTGGCGTTGGTGGTGGCCTTGTCGACCTGCTCCACCGAGACCAGCTGCTGGCGGCGCAGTTTGACCTGGCGGTCCGCCTCGCGCGCCGCCACATCGGCCTGCAGACAGGCGGAGCGGGCCTGGGCCTGTGATACCTTTTCCTCGCCCTTGGCCAGCGCGACCTGGGCCTTGAGGTCCTGGTTCCACAGTTCGAGCAGGATCTGGCCTTTTTTGACCTCGTCCCCCTTGTGGATGTCCAACACCGCGATCTGGCCGCCCGCGGCGGGGGAGAGCTTGGAACGCTGGCAGGCCTCCACCGTGCCGGCGCGGGTGTTGGAGACGGTCGCCTCCACCGTGCCGCGCGAAACGGACTGGACCAGTACCTCGACCGGTTTGGGGCGGGTCTTCCACCAGATAAACGCGCCGATCAGCAGAATCGCCAGGGCGAGCCAGGCAATGCGACGCAGGGTGCGGGCGCTGGGCATGATCTCGTCCTGAGTGGTTGCGGTGGTGGAGGGTTAACTTTTAGGGATGGCCTTCACCGAGTAAAACAGCCCTTCGTCGATGATTTTGAACAGGCGGTCGATGTTGGGGTGCTTGCCGGGGTTGGCGCGGGCGTCGTCGGTGTGTTCGGCGAACAGCTCCAGGGCCTGTTCGGCGGCCTTGGGGGTGATACCGCCGTGCGTGACGGAGACCTCGTAATACACCGCCAGGGAGCCGCTGCTGCCGGGCTTGTTCTCGATCACGAACTCCGGCTCGTAGCCGTCGGCATAGAATTCGAGGGTGGCGACGGTGTCGCTGGGCTGTTTGAGCTGCTTGAGATTTTCTTCGAAGGTCGGCATGGGTCTTGGATTCGATTCCTAATTAAATAAGTGTATGTCAGCCGGCTCGACGGCCTCAAGCCAAGCGGCGCGCGGGGTGGCTCCGTTATACTGTGCGCCTTTCGTCCCTGAACCCGGATCGCCGAAGTCCCTATGAGCCCTTTTCTGGAAACCGCGCTGGCCGCCGCGCGCGCCGCCGAGCAAGTCATTCGCCGCTATTACGAAGACGGATTCGACGTCGAGTACAAGGCTGACCAGAGCCCGGTCACCCAGGCCGACGTGGAGACCGAGAAGACCATCCGCGGCATGCTGCTGGAGGCCTTTCCGGAGCACGGCTTTTACGGCGAGGAGACCGGCAAGGAAAATCCCGACGCGGAGTACACCTGGCTGATCGATCCCATCGACGGGACCAAGAGCTTCGTGCGCCGCTATCCGTTTTTCTCCACCCAGATCGCGCTGATGCGCAACGACGAGCTGATCCTGGGCGTTTCCAACGCGCCGATGTTCGGCGAGCTGGCCTGGGCGGAGCAGGGCGGCGGCGCCTGGCTCAACGACGAGCCGCTGCACGTCAGCGACGTGCACACCATCGGGGAGGCGACGCTGTCCTTCGGCAACATCAAGGCCCTGGCCGCCGGCCCGCAATGGCAGGCCCTCGCCCCGCTGGTGCGCGACGTGAATCGCATTCGCGGCTACGGCGACTTCTACCACTACCATCTGCTCGCGGCCGGCAAGATCGACGTGGTCATCGAGTCGGACGTGAACATCCTCGACATCGCCGCGCTGTCGGTGATCGTCAGCGAAGCGGGCGGCAGCTTCACCGATATCGACGGCCAGCCGCTGGACCTCGAAACCACCTCCGTGCTGGCCGCCTGCAACAGCGGCCTGCACTCCCAGGTACTGTCCAGGCTCAAGACATGACCGAAGCAGACGGCCAGCTCTTTCTCGAAGAATTCAGCCCCGAGGAATTCGAGGAGGCGCAGGCCGGTCTGCTCGACCGTTTCGATGTGTACCACGGCGTGCTGGTGAACCGCGACGACGGTTCGGTCATCACGCCCGACGACGTACCGCTGTTCCGCCGGCAGGCCGAGGAGATCCGCAAGCTCGGCGGCAAGGACGCGCTGGACCGGGAACGCGCGCTGATCATCTCCGTGCTGGTCTACCTGCTGATGGAGGCCGAGAGCGAACTCGGCGGCGTGCAGCAGAGTTCGCGCCCCAGCGCGTCCACCCTGGAGGCGCTGCCCCAGCTCGACGACTACATCGTGCGCCTGCTGCTGTACGACTCGCGCCACCTGGAATGGGAAACGGTGCGCCGCCTGATAGACCTGTACGCGACCCGCGACGCGGCGACCCCGCCGCGCGGCCAGGGCCGTTACCGCAAATACCTCTACAGCTCGGACAACGTGCTGTTCCTGCTCGACGTCAGCCGCGAGGGCGTGCACGTCAACCGGCAGGAGGCGCCGCCGCCCGCCGCCGAGAAGCCCGAACCGGCCAAGGTCAAAGCCGCGCCCGCGGCACCCGTTTCCATCGGCAAGCCGGTGGTGCTGTTGGGCGAAGGGGCCGGCATGCTGGCGGACAAGATTCATCAGACCCGCACGGGGCTGGGCTTTTCGCTCACGGCCGCGAGCTACATCGGCGTGGGCCGCAAGCAGAACGAGGACGGTGTGGTGCTGGTGCCGGAAATCGACGAGGCGCTGGTCATCGATGCCATGGGTGGCTACGGCAACGGCGTGCGCGCCCGGGACCTGTTCATCCAGACCTTCGTGAAGCAGCGGGGCGACCTGCCGGTCACGGTGGAGCAGACCCAGAAGCTCTACGACGAGGTCGACCTGGGGGCGGGCGGGGTCTGCCTGTTCGGCGTGCGCATCGAGCAGGACGGCAATGACCTGGTCGCCCGGCTGGCGCAGATGGGCGACGTGCATTTGCTGATCTTCGATGCCAAGCGGCGCCTGCGCCACGAATCCATCGACGAGGCCATCGGCCATCAGGTGATGAACGCCGTGGTGGCGATCGGTCGCACCGAGAAGCAGCGCGAAAGCGGTTGGAATCAGTTCGGCCGGCTGACGCGGCGCGATTATTCGGTCGAGCGCGGCTGGCGCATCCTGGCTTATAGCGACGGCATCGCCAACCACTACAACGCCTCGGCCATGAGCACCCTGCAGCACCTTGACGCGGCGGAACAGATCCGCACCCTGTCCGCGGATCTGGACAAGCGCATGCGTGAGAAGGGGAATTATCGCGACAACTGCTCGATCGCGATTTTCGATCTTTAGGGCTGCAGCGGGTCTTCCGAGGGCAGGCGCTGCCAGCCCCCGCTGCCGTAGATCTCGAAAGGTTTGAAGCGAGATTTGTACGCCATCTTGTCGCAGGCCTCGATCCAGTAACCCAGGTACAGCTGCGACAGCCCGCGGCGGCTGGCCTCCTCGATCTGCGACAGGATCGCGAAGGTGCCCAGGCTGCGCGCTTGCGACAGCTCGGGGTCGAAGAAGGTATAGATCGCGGAAAAGGCGCGCGGCAGCACGTCGGTGACCGCCACCCCCACCAGCCGGCCGTCCAGGCGGAGTTCCATGAACTCCGTGCTGCACCAGTCCGAAATCAGAAAATCCCTGAACTCCTGCGGCGTCGGGTCGTCCATGCCGCCGGCCGGATGGCGCGTGCTCAGGTATTTGCGGTACAGCCGGAAGTATTCGGGCGTATGCCTCGCCGGAACCCAGTTGACGCGCAGATCGGCGTTGCGCTTCAGGCAGCGGCGGTGGCTGCGGGACGGGGCGAAATCGGCGGCGGGGATGCGCGTGGGGATGCAGGCCTGGCAGTCCGGGCAGCGCGGGGCGTAGACGTGCTCGCCGCTGCGGCGGAAACCGAATTCCAGCAGCTCGCCGTACAGCATGGGAGTGTGCGGCGCCTCCGGATCGGCCACCAGGCTGGCCGCGACCTGGCCCTGGAGATAGCTGCAGGCATGCGGCCGGCTCAGGAAAAAGAGCATCTGCGCGTCCATGATCGGCAGCTTAAGACGCTCGAATTCCATCGACAACCTCAACCCAAAAAAGACGGGGCCTGACGGCCCCGAAGACCCTTAACCTTCCTGCAGGAGAATCACCTCAGGAGGAAGTTTCGGAGCGTGCGACACGCCCGTAGCGGATAAAGCGGTAAATCATGAAACTGCCGACTGCATGCAGCATCACAAGCGCGATGATGCTCAGGATGGCGGCCGGGCTGTGGAGGATGAGATCCATAATGGTTTGACCCTTTGCAGTGATTGCGACATGTGAAAATCCTAGAGGCAAGGGCCGGGCATTCCATTGACCGAGGTCAAGTTTTTACCTGCTAGGCGGGTGAGGTGCAGGTGGCCTGATTTCTTTCATTTGTGGAGCGGCCATAAGGTCATATAACCAAATGGTGTGGCCGGGAATATACCGGCTGAATTTGACTATGATTAGTTTGCCTACTCGCTGCAAAAGGAGCTGGAAATGATGAAGCGGTTAATCTTCACCCTGATGCTGTTGCTGGGATTGACGCAGACGGCCGCCGCCGCGACGACCAACCCGATATTCGAGCGCCATGTAAACGCGCCCATCGATCAGGTCTTCCCCAAGCTGGTCAAGTCGTTCACGCAGCACGGTCTGGCCGTCATCCTGCAGACCGATATGGAATCCATCCTCAAGCATCAAAACGCTCAGGCCGAGAAACCGGAGTTGCCGGTGCCGGCCACCCATGTCCGCAGCATCGTGTTCTGTAACGCCGCTTCGGTCAGCCGGATATTCAAGCTCGATCCGCGCATGCTGGCCTTTTGCCCCATGACGGTGAATGTCTCCGAGCGCAATGGCGTAACGAGCGTACGGTTTTTCCGGCCCACCTCGATCGAGACCGAAACCAAGGCCCGTCCGGAGCTGGAATCCCTCGAGAAGCGCATCACCACTTCGATCAACGCTGCACTGAAGTAAGCCGCACGCCCTGCCGGCGACATGCCCGTGTCGCCGGCAGGGACTATGCAACGCCATCATCCGCCGTCTCTTAAGGAGTGGTGCGTCTGTGCTAGACTGACTAGCTTTTCGCTGCTCTTTAAGTACTTATGTCTGAACGCAACGCTCAAGCGCTGGAAAGCGCCCTCGCTCGTCGCATCCTGGTCCTCGACGGGGCCATGGGTACCATGATCCAGTCCTACAAACTGGGCGAGGCTGACTATCGTGGCGAGCGCTTTGCGGACTGGGAAAGCGACCTCAAAGGCAACAACGATCTGCTGGCGATCACCCGTCCGGACGTGATTCGCGCCATTCACGAGGCGTATCTGGACGCCGGCGCGGACATCCTGGAGACCAACACCTTCAACGCCAACAGCATCTCCATGGCGGACTACCACATGGAGTCGCTGGCCGGCGAGATCAATCGTGCCGCTGCGCAGCTGGCGCGCCAGGCGGCGGATGCGTACACGGCCAAAACGCCCGACAAGCCGCGCTTCGTGGCTGGGGTGCTGGGTCCGACCAACCGCACCGCCTCGCTGTCGCCGGACGTCAACGATCCGGGGTTCCGCAATATCAGCTTCGATCAGTTGGTCGAATCGTATATAGAGGCGGCCGAGGCCCTGATCGAGGGCGGCGTAGACCTGCTGCTGATCGAGACCATCTTCGACACGCTCAACGCCAAGGCGGCGGTGTTCGCCATCAAGTCGGTGTTCGAAAAGCTCGGCGTGGAACGGCCGATCATGATCTCCGGCACCATCACGGATGCCTCCGGGCGCACGCTGACCGGGCAGACCACCGAGGCCTTTTACAATTCGCTGCGCCACGCGCAGCCGCTGTCCATTGGCCTGAACTGCGCGCTAGGCCCTTACGAGCTGCGCCAGTACGTCGAGGAGATGTCGCGCGTTTCCGAGCATCTCGTGTCCGCGCATCCCAACGCCGGCCTGCCCAATGAGATGGGCGGCTACGACCTGCAGGCGCAGGCCATGGCCGAAGAGATCGCCGAGTGGGCCGAGTCGGGTTTCCTGAACATCGTCGGCGGCTGTTGCGGCACCACACCCGATCACATCCGCGCCATCGCGCAGGCGGTGGCCGACAAGGCGCCGCGCGCGCGTCCTGACACGGAGACCGCCTGCCGCCTGTCCGGTCTGGAGCCGCTGAACATCACGGCCGACTCGCTGTTCGTGAACATCGGCGAGCGCACCAACGTGACCGGTTCGGCCAAATTCAAGCGCCTGATCCTGGACGAGCGTTACGACGAGGCGCTGGCCGTCGCGCAGGAGCAGGTGGAGAACGGCGCGCAGGTCATCGACGTCAACATGGACGAGGCCATGCTGGACGGCGAGGCCGCCATGGTGCGCTTCCTTAATCTCATTGCCGCCGAGCCCGAGATCTCGCGCGTGCCGGTGATGATCGATTCCAGTAAGTGGCCGATTATCGAGGCGGGCCTGAAGTGCCTGCAGGGCAAGGGCATCGTGAACTCCATCTCCCTCAAGGAGGGCGAGGAGAAGTTCATCGAGCAGGCGAAGCTGGTGCGCAAGTACGGCGCCGCCGTGATCGTGATGGCCTTCGACGAGCAGGGCCAGGCCGACACGCGCGAACGCAAGGTGGATATCTGCGAGCGGTCCTACCGCATCCTCACCGAGCAGCTCGGCTTTCCGCCCGAAGACATCATCTTCGATCCCAACATCTTCGCCATCGCCACCGGCATCGAGGAGCACGACAACTACGCCGTGGATTTCGTCGAGGCTACGCGCGAGATCAAGCAGCGCCTGCCGCACGCGATGGTGTCCGGCGGCGTGTCCAACGTGTCGTTCTCGTTCCGCGGCAACAACCCGGTGCGCGAGGCGATTCACGCCGTGTTCCTGTATCACGCCATCAAGGCCGGCATGGATATGGGCATCGTCAACGCGGGCCAGCTCGCGGTGTACGAGGAGATTCCCGAGGAGCTGCGCGAACGGGTCGAGGATGTGGTGCTCAACCGCCGCGCGGACGCCACCGAGCGCCTGCTGGAGGTTGCCGACCAGTACAAGGGCGACGGTGCGCAGGCCAAAAAGGAAGACCTCGGCTGGCGCGAATGGCCGGTCGGCAAGCGTCTGGAGCACGCGCTGGTCAAGGGCATCGACACCTGGGTGACCGAAGACACCGAAGAGGCGCGCCTGTCCTTCGAACGTCCCCTGCAGGTCATCGAAGGTCCGCTGATGGATGGCATGAACGTGGTCGGCGATCTGTTCGGCGACGGCAAGATGTTCCTGCCGCAGGTGGTGAAGAGCGCGCGCGTGATGAAAAAGGCCGTCGCGCACCTGATCCCCTTCATCGAGGCCGAGAAGGAAGACGGCGCGCGCTCCAACGGGCGCATTCTGATGGCCACGGTGAAGGGCGACGTGCACGACATCGGCAAGAACATCGTGGGCGTGGTGCTGCAGTGCAACAACTTCGAGGTCATCGACCTCGGCGTGATGGTGCCGACGCAGAATGTGCTCGACGCCGCGCGCGAACACGACGTCGATATCATCGGCCTGTCCGGCCTGATCACGCCGTCGCTGGATGAGATGGCGCACGTCGCCAAGGAGTTGGAGCGCCAGGAGTTCGATCTGCCGCTGCTGATCGGCGGCGCCACCACCTCGCGCGCGCATACCGCCTCGCGCATCGAACCCGGCTATACGCGTGCGCCGACCGTGTGGGTGAAGGACGCCTCGCGCGCCGTGGGCGTCGCGCAGAATCTGATCAGCCCCGAGCTGCGCGGACCGTATGCGGAGAAGATCCGGACCGAGTACGAAGGCGTGCGCGAACAGCTGGCCTCGCGCAAGCGCGAGAAGAAGCTGCTCACCCTGGCGCAGGCGCGCGCCAACAAGACGCCCATCGACTGGTCGGATTACACGCCGCCCAAGCCGAGCTTCCTCGGCGTCAAGGTGTTCGAGGATTACTCGCTCGAAGAGATCACGCGCTACATCGACTGGACGCCGTTCTTCCACGCCTGGGAGCTGCACGCCAGCTACCCGCGCATCCTCGAGGACGAGGTGGTGGGCGCCGAGGCGCGCAAGCTGTTCGATGACGCCCAGGCCGTGCTCAAGCGCATGGTGGAGGAGAAGTGGGTGCACGCCCGTGCGGTGATCGGCTTCTTCCCCGCCAACCAGGTCGGGGACGACGACATCGAGGTGTACACCGACGAGACGCGCAGCGAAGTGCGCATGACGCTGCACCACCTGCGTCAGCAGAACGAAAAGCCCGCCAAGCGGCCCAATCAATGTCTGGCCGACTTCGTCGCGCCCAAGGACACCGGTCTGGCGGACTACATCGGCGCGTTCGCCGTGCAGGCCGGCGAGGGTGCGGACGAACACGTCAAGCGCTTCGAGGCGGAGCACGACGATTACCACGCCATCATGGTCAAGGCGCTGGCCGACCGTCTCGCCGAGGCCTTCGCGGAGCTCATGCACGAGCGCGTGCGCAAGGAGTTCTGGGCTTATGCGTCCGGGGAGCAGCTGAACAACGAAGACCTGATCGCCGAGAAGTACAGCGGCATCCGTCCCGCCCCGGGTTATCCGGCCTGCCCGGAGCATACCGAGAAGGGGTTGATGTGGTCGCTGATCGAGCCCGAGGCCAACGCGCACATCACGCTGACCGAAAGCTACGCCATGTGGCCGGCGGCCGCCGTTTCCGGCTGGTACTTCGCGCATCCGCAGGCGCGCTATTTCGGCGTCGGCAAGATCGGGCGCGACCAGGTCGAGGACTACGCGCGCCGCAAGGGCTGGGATTTAAAGACCGCTGAACGATGGCTCGCGCCTATACTGGGGTATGACCCCGAATAATCCCAACAGCAGGAAAGCCGCCGCGGGCTATTTCGCCCCGCGGCGGTTTTGGCGTGTGGTGCTGTTCGTGCTGTTCTGGAGCTGGGCGGTGCTGATGGCACTGGGCATGGTGTTCAACCGCGCGATCCCCACTGCCCCGTTTCATCGCGGGGCGCTGCTGTTCGGCGTGACGCTGGGCCTGGTGATGGCCCTGGTGAGTTTTCGTCTGCTGTTCCGGGAACGGGTGACGGCCTCGAAAGGCATGCGCTGGCTGCAGCTGTTGCTGTTTCCCACCACCATCGTCGCCTGGCCGGTGCTCATGTATCTCGCCATTCTGCTCGGCGTGCCGGTGGTCGTTCAGCCCTTCGCCAAGACGCCGTACAGCCAGGTCGTCACGGTGGTCGACAAGTTCGAGGGGCATAGTCACGCCTGCCCGTACGGGATCGACGTGGCGGAATTCGATATCCCGATCAGCCGCGGTCTGTGCGTCGACCAGCCTTTCTGGGACCAGGTCCGGGTCGGCGATCATGTGCTGATCAAGGGCACGGACAACGCGGTGGCGGTTTACGTCAAGCAGCTGCGCATCTTGCCGCCACCGGCCCCGCCGCAGGACAATCAACCGCGACGCTCGCCCTTCCGGCGCCTGCCGGGCACCATCGCGATCTGAGCGGGGCGGCGGGACCGCCGGGTGGTTGGGCTATGCTTGGCGGGGGCATGACCGTTCGGAGGGGATCACCATGGCGCGGGGACGCCATCTTCAGCACATACGCACGCTCGATCCGGCGCGGGATCACTGCGAGATCGTGTTCATCGACGCGTCCTATGAATTCCCCTTCGATATCGCGCGCGCACTCGAGTTCGCCCTGTTCCGCACCTATGCCGTCCCGCGCATCTCGGCCCTGCTGCGCAAGACGGGCGAACTGACCGAACGTCCCCGCAAGCGCTACGACGATACCGATCTCATCCTCAGCGAGTTGGTCGAGCACGGCTACGACAGCGAACGCGGGCGTGCCGCACTCGCCAACATGAACCGGCAGCACGCGCGGTACCCGATACGCAACGAGGATTATCTGTACGTGCTGTCCACGTTCGTCTTCGAACCGATCCGCTGGATCGACCGTTTCGCCTACCGCGGGATGGTCGAGCAGGAGCGTCTCGCCTGGTTCCTGTTCTGGCGTGCGGTGGGCGAGCGCATGCACATCCGGGATCTGCCGGACAGCTACGCGGACTTCGAGCGCTACAACATCGAATACGAACGCGAGCGGTTTCGTTACGCAGAGGCCAACCAGGTGGTGGCGGAAAAGACGCGCGACCTGTTTCTGGGTTTTTATCTGCCGCGGGCATTGTTCGCGCTCGGCCGCCCGGTGATCTATGCCATGCTGGACAGGCCTCTGCTGAGTGCATTCGGCTTTGCGCCGCAGACTGATTTCATGCAGCGTTCGGTGCGCGGTTTGCTGCGGCTGCGGGGCCGGTTCGCCGGCTGGCTGCCGGCAAGACGCAGGCCCGTACTGCGCACCCAACTGAGACGCCCGACCTATCCGCGGGGCTATGACATCGAAGCCCTGGGCCCCGCCAGCGACGATTCTTCTTCCGACGACGCGACACAGGCCAGACACCCATGATGCCCTTCAATCCCGTCACCGCCGTAGCCGATGCCATTCACCTCGCCGTCGCCCCGGTGTTCCTGCTCACCGGCCTGGGCGCCATGCTCGGGGTGCTGTCCGCCCGCCTGGCGCGCATCATCGACCGTTCGCGCAAGCTGCACGAGCTGCTCTCCGACGCCACCGGCACGGACCGGCAGCGGATGCATCATGAACTCACCTTGCTGTCGCGCCGCGCCCGGCTCATCAACTGGGCGATCAGCCTGTGCGTGGCCTGCGCATTGCTGATTTCCACGGTCATCGCGGTGCTGTTTCTGGACTCGTTCACCGCCTTGAACATGTCGCTGGTGATTGCGGTGTTGTTCGTGGCCGCCATGGTGGCCTTCATCCTCGGCCTGTTGGGTTTTTTGCGCGAAGTGTATCTGGCCACCGCCAACCTGCGCATCGGGCCGAACTGACGCAGGGTTTGTAAGTCCGCGCGTTGGGATCCTGCAAAGACTGATTTGTCTGCTGGGGCTTTGGTATTAGAATCCCCTAATTTTCATCCATCGACAAAGGGGAATTCGCATGTACGACCTGTTCAAGCCCGAGCAGCCCGTGGGGCTGATGGATTTCGTCAAGGCCGCGAAGTCCTGCATCAAGGAAGTCACGCCGGACGAGCTGGAAAAGATGATGCAGGACAAGCCCGACCTGATGGTGCTGGACGTGCGCGAGTCTTCCGAGCACGAGCAGGGCCACGTGAAGAATGCCCTGCTGGTGCCGCGCGGTATCCTGGAGGCGGCCGCCGACCCGTCCTATCCCAAGCACGTGCCGGAACTGTCCGGCGGGCATGAGCGTCCGATCGTGTGCTATTGCGCCACCGGCGGTCGTTCGGCAATGGCGGCGGCGGTGCTGCAGATGATGGGCTTCAAGGAGGTCTACAGCCTGGCCGGCGGTTTCGGCGGCTGGACCGAGGCCGGCAAGGATGTGATGCGCGAGGCGCGTTACGTTTAAGCGGGTGTCGAGATTTCGACGCTTTTGAAAAGGGGCCTTCGGCCCCTTTTCCTTTAGGCGGGCGTGATTATATTTAATAAGGAAACAACCCGGCTCCGTGCGCGTCTGACTGCAATGGATGGCGTAGTATCATTCGGGCTTAACAGTCGCTTGATAAAAAGAAGGAATTTGCGCGCATTATGAATCCTGAGTTCTGGCACGATCGCTGGACCCATAACGAGATCGGGTTTCACCAGCAACAATTCAACCTGCACCTGCAGCAACACTGGACTTCGCTGAAGGCGGAGTACGGGTCGAGGGTGTTCGTGCCGCTGTGCGGCAAGAGCCTGGACCTGCTCTGGCTGGCCGGTGAGGGTCACCGCGTGCTGGGGGTGGAGTTGAGTCCTATAGCGGTGGAGGCGTTTTTCGAGGAAAATAACCTCACGCCGAATGTGGAATCATTCAGCAACTTCACAATCTACCGCCTGGATGAAATCGAGATCCTGTGCGGTGATTTTTTCGATCTGGTACCGGACGACCTGCAGGGTGTGCAGGCGGTGTACGATCGCGCGTCGCTGATCGCGCTGCCGCCGGAAATGCGTGCGCTGTACGCGGTGCATATGAGGCGGTTGCTGAAACCGGGCGTTTCGGAACTGCTGATCACACTCGATTATCCTCAGGAGGAAATGCAGGGGCCGCCGTTCTCGGTAACGGAGGCGGAGGTTCGGGCTCTGTATTCGGAAGGATTCGAGATGGAAACGATCGACAACCTGGACGTGCTGGCCGAGAACGAGCGTTTTCGCGAGCGCGGGCTGAGCCGTTTGAACGAGCTGGTGTTCCGTCTGCGCCGGGTGTGATGGCGGTTGGCGGTCTGCCCGGTCGGCAGGCGGCGTGCCCAGGAGGTGATGCTTGAGTCGACATCACGAAGCGACCGAAACCTGCCAGGTCTGCGGTTTGACCAAGCAGGTGTCGAAGATGCTCCCGGCGGATCTGGTCAGGTCGGGGGTCGCCGGGCTGATCCGGGATCAGGTGCCGGCCTGGTCGAATGACGGTTATGTCTGTTTGAACTGTCTGAACGGCTTTCGCACGCAGTACGTACAGCGGCAGATGGAAAAGGAGCTGGGCGAGCTGGACAGCCTGGAGACGGAGGTCGCGCGCAGTCTGCAGGAACACGAGCTGCTGGCCCAGAACCTGAACGAGCAGTTCGACCAGCGGCTGACCTTCGGGCAGCGCGTGGCGGACAGGGTGGCGGAGTTCGGCGGCAGTTGGGCGTTCATCTTTACGTTCGCCGCCGTGCTGCTCGCCTGGATCGTGATCAACTCGGTGGCCCTGATCTGGCGGCCGTTCGATCCGTTTCCGTACATTCTGCTCAATCTGGTACTGTCCATGCTGGCCGCGATTCAGGCGCCGGTGATCATGATGAGCCAGAACCGTCAGGAGGCCCGCGACCGGCTGCGGGCGGAGAGTGATTACAAGGTGAATCTCAAGGCCGAGATGGAAGTCCGGCTGATCAACGAGAAGCTCGATCAGCTGATTCACCATCAGTGGAGCCGACTGATCGAGATTCAGGAGATTCAAATGGACATGATCGAGGATCTCGCCCGGCCGCGGGAACACTGATGCGGAAAGATCGAACCCGGAGCAAGGGGATGCTGGGCAGAAAAAGAACAGGGCGGTGCGCGCACTGTTCATGTGCATCGCATCCGCCTATTATTAGGAACTTATGTCGAGCCCGAACACCAACATCTAGTAGTTGGGCATCGAACTAACCACTATAAGATAGATTTTATACTTAAGATGCCCAGCATTCTGAGCAAACGTCCATTCTGGGTGAGCCTCGCCGGGCTCATTCTTCTGCTTGGCAGTTATACGGCGGCTTTCCAGCGTCCGACAGCGGGCTTTTACGATGTCGCCTACAGCATGATGCCCAGCTATTCGCCGGAGGCGAAGGTGGCGGCGATCAATATCGATCAGGCATCGATCGATGCCAATGGGCAGTGGCCCTGGTCAGGCGATCTGCTCGCCGACATGCTGATTCGTCTGCGCAAGGCGGGCGCGAAGGCCGTGGGCCTGATGCTGCCGATGAACCGTTCCTATACCCCGTCGGCGATGGACGACGTGATGTCGGAGGTCAACAGCGGCCAGGCGGCGATCGACAGCAAGCGGTCGGAACTGATGCGGGCCCGCAGCAGCGCCACGGGCCGGGCGCGCGACAACATCAACCGGCGCCTGGAAGCCCTGAACATGGGGGCGGACAAGCTCAAGACCGTGGTGTACTGGCTCAACCGCCTGGATAACGGGCGGATACTGGCGCGTGCGATTCGCAACAGCGGCAACGTGGTTCTTGCAGGTACCTATCAGCCCAGCCAGTATGTCTTCGCCCTGCCCAAGGGGCTGGACCAGCTCGCGATCAAGGAAGCGGGCGGCAACACGCCGTGGTATTTCTCCAAATGGCTGCATCCGCTGGTGGAAGGGCCGGAATCGAGCACCCATGCCCTGATTACGCCACCCAACTTGGATCTGGCCGAATATGCCGCGGGAGTGGGGCTGTTGCCTTCACTGTCCGCAGCCTACAGCATGCAGGAAATGCCACTGGCGCTGGATATCGACAACACCACTTTCCCGAGTTTTCTGCTCCAGCTCGCGAGCACCGCCAGCGGTTTCAAAAAGCAAGATGTGGGCACTTATGCCGGCCTGGGCGTGCAAATGGGCGCGCGCGAGATCCTGACGCTGCCGGGTTACCGCTATTTCGTACCGCCGCCGCGATTCAGGGACGGCCAGCCGCCCATCCCGATTTATTCGGCCAACCTCCTGCTCAACGACAAGCTGCCTGACGGCGCGCTCAAGGGCCGCACCGTAGTGGTGGGGTTGAGCGCCCCCAGCCTGGCGCCGCAGCCGTCCAGCGGCGAGCTGGGTCCGGTGGCGTCCATGACCTATTCCCTGGCCTCGCTGCTGGACGGCGAGCAGGTGACGGTGCCCGGGTGGTTCTACCTGGGGCAGCGCCTGTTGCTGGTGCTGGTGATGCTGTATCTGATGATCTTGCCCGCCGGCATGTTCACCAAGTCCAGCGGCCACGTGCTCTCGGGCGTGCTGGTGCTGGTGCTGCTCAACGGGGGGCTGATTCTGCTGCTGACCCGCCAGTACTGGCTGCCGGTCACGCTGCCGGCGCTGTTTCTGCTGGCCGGGCATCTGGTGCTGGCCACACGTTATTACCTCGACGAGTATTTCCGGGTCGGCAAGATGGAGGCCGCCGAGGCACGCCGCCAGCTGGGTCTGAACCTGCAGGCCCAGGGGTTGCTGGACCAGGCCTTCCAGGAATTCCGCCGCTGTCCGGTCACGCCTTCGGTGGTGCAGTCGCTGTACCAGCTCGGCCTGGATTTCGAGCGCAAGCGCCAGTTCCGCAAGGCGCAGGATGCCTATGAACTGATCGCGCAGAACGAACCCGAATACCGCGACGTGCGCGAGCGCCTGGCGCGGCTGTCGACCTTCACCGGCAGCAGCTCGATGATCCGGCCCGCTTCCGGGCACACCGGCGACACGCTGGTGCTGGACGATCCCGCGCTGGAAAAGCCCAAGCTCGGCCGTTACGAGATCCAGAGCCAGATCGGCCGCGGCGCCATGGGCATCGTCTATCTGGGCCTGGACCCGAAGATCGGCCGCAAGGTGGCCATCAAGACCCTGGCGCTCAATCAGGAGTTCGACGACGGCGCGCTGGAAGAGGTCAAGTCGCGTTTCTACCGCGAGGCCGAGGCCGCCGGCCGTCTGGCGCATCCCAATATCGTGACCGTGTACGACGTGGGCGAGGAACACGACCTGGCCTATATCGCCATGGACTACGCCCAGGGCGTGAGTCTGGACAACTACACCCGGGTGGGCGAACTGCTCCAGGTCGACGACGTGCTGCGCATCGGCATTCAGGCGGCCGAGGCGCTCGATTACGCGCACAAGCAGGGCGTGGTGCATCGCGACATCAAGCCTGCCAACCTGATCTACGATGCCGACAAGCGTCAGGTGAAGATCACCGACTTCGGTATTGCGCGCCTGACCGACAGCAGCAAGACGCGCACTGGCACGCTGCTGGGCACGCCCGCCTACATGTCGCCGGAGCAGATTTCCGGCCGCGACATCGACGGACGCGCGGATCTGTTCTCGCTGGGCGTGAGCATCTACCACATGCTGGCGGGCGCGCTGCCCTTCGAGGCCGACTCCATGGCCAACCTGGTGTACAAGATCACCCAGGAGCGGCATCCGCCCATCAACAAGGTGCGCGCCATCCTCTCCACCGAGATCGCCAAGTTCGTCGACAAGGCTTTGTCCAAGGAAGTCGACAAGCGTTTCCAGAGCGGCGCCGCCATGGCGCTCGCGCTGCGCAAGGTGCGCGCCGCCTGGCGCGAGGCCGCGGGCGAGCCGCCCGAGGATTGATCCGCTTCAGTGACGGCTGCGACGCACGCCGGGCTTGAAGCCCGGCGGTTTTTTGCGCAGCCACTCCGTAAAACCCTGCATGCCGGGGTGGGCGAGCAGGGCCTCGCGCGTGTTGTATTCCCTTTCGAGTTCCTTTTCCGTGAACGTGGCGTGGATCTGGCTGTGGCAGGGCCGGCACACCCAGAGGATGCGGGTGTGCACTTCGTTGCGGTCGAAGTCGCGTTTGTTGCGCCGGTTGCTGTGCCGGGTACGTGGAATCAGGTGATGCCGCGTCAGCGGCAGTCCATGCCGGCCGCATAGCTCGCAATGCGATGGGCGGGGCGGCTGGTGCACCGGTTCAGGCGCCGGCCAGCGCCTTGATCTTTTCCAGTACCTCGGCCGCGTGTCCCTTGGCGCCGACACTGTACATGGCCTCGCGGATGACGCCTTGCTTGTCGATGATGAAGGTGGAGCGCACGATGCCCATCTTCTTCACGCCGTTTTTTTCCTTCTCCTGCCACACGCCGTATTTCTGACAGACCTTGCCGTCGGTGTCGGCCAGCAGACGGACGGTCAGTCCGTGCTTGTCGCGGAAGGCGGCGTGGCTGATGCAGTCGTCGCGGCTGATGCCGAGGATTACGGTGTCCAGCGCCGCGAACTGGTCCTGCATGGCGGTGAAGTCGAGCGCCTCGATGGTGCAGCCGGGGGTGTCGTCCTTGGGATAGAAATACAGCACCACGTTGTGCTGGCCGCGTTCCTGGCCGAGTTTGTAGCGGTGCATTTCGTCGTCGGGCAGTTCGAAGGACGGCGCCTTGTCTCCGCTTGCAAGCATGTTGTTTCTCCGCGGGATGAGGTTGAAGGGTCGTGCATGTTTTACCGGGATTTTAACGCGCTGTGAACGATGACGGGCCGTGTACAATGGCTTGACTTCTTTTGCGATAAGAAATCGATTCCGTGGAACACAGCGCACTTTCCGCTGTTCTCATTCTGCTTGCCTTGTCGGTGCTGGCCGTGGTGGTGCTGCGCCGCGTCGGCCTGCCGCCTATTCTCGGTTATCTGGCGGTGGGCATTCTCGCCGGGCCGTACATGCTGGGCTGGATCTCGGAGAGCGAGGTCATACATCTGCTCGCCGAGATCGGGGTGGTGTTCCTGCTGTTCGCGATCGGGCTGGAGTTCTCGATCGCCAAGTTCATGTCCATGCGTTACGCCGTGCTCGGACTGGGCGGCGCGCAGGTGGCGGTGTCCACCGCCGCGGGCGGATTGATCGTCTGGTTCTACGGGTTGGGCTGGCAGGCGGCGCTGGTCGCGGGCAGTGCGATGGCCTTGTCCTCCACGGCCATGGTGGTCAAGCAGCTCAGCGAGCAGCTCGAACTGCAGTCGCGTCACGGCAACCTGGCGATCGGCGTACTGCTGTTCCAGGATCTCGCGGTGGTGCCGCTGCTGGTGATTATTCCGATTCTCGCCGAGGGTTCCACCGACGGGCTCTGGATGCCGCTGGGGCTGGCGCTGATCAAGGGGCTGGTGGCCTTTCTGGTCATGCTGGCGATGGGACGCTGGGTGTTGCGTCCGCTGTTTCACGGCGTGGCCTCCGCTCATTCGGCGGAGCTGTTCACCCTGACCGTCCTGCTGGTGGCGCTGGCCGCCGCCTGGGTGACCTCGCAGCTCGGCCTGTCCCTGGCATTGGGCGCCTTTCTGGCCGGCATGATGCTTAGCGAGACGGAATACCGTCATCAGATCGAGGCCGACGTGCGGCCCTTCCGGGACATGCTGATGGGGCTGTTTTTCATCGCCATCGGCCTGCAATTCAATATCGCCGTCCTGCCCCAGATCTGGCACAAGGTGGCCGTGCTGGTAACCGGCATCGTGATCGGCAAAGGGCTGGTGGTGGCGCTGCTGACGCGTCTGGCCGGTTACGAGAACGGCGTGGCGCTGCGTACCGGTATCGTGCTGGCCCAGGGCGGTGAGTTCGGATTCGCCCTGCTGGCGCTGGCGCTGAACCGCGGCCTGATCGATCCCATGGACAGCCAGGCGGTCATCGCCTCGATTCTGATCTCCATGCTGCTGGCGCCCATCCTCATCCGCTACAACGGCGTTGTGGCCAAGCGGTTGTTTTCCGGCACCTACCTCAAGGGACGCTACGCGCAGGCGCGCGAGATCGGGGCGGCGACGCGCGAGCTGCGCGATCATGTGGTGATCTGCGGATTCGGACGCATCGGCCAGAACCTGGCGCGTTTTCTGCGCGAGGAAGACATCGAATACATCGCCCTGGATCTGAACCCGAAGCTGATCCGCGAGGCCTGGGAAGCGGGCGAGCGCGTGTTCTACGGCGACGCCACGCATACCGAGATCCTGCGCGCCGCGGGCGTGCACCGGGCGCGCATGCTGGTGATCGCGACCGACGACGCGCATGCCGCCGAAAAGATCATTCACAGCGTGCGGCGGCGCAGTTCGGAGATCCCGATCCTGGTGCGTTCGCGCGACGACAGCCACCTGGAGCACCTGATGGCGGCGGGGGCGACCGTGGTGGTGCCCGAGACGCTGGAGGCCAGCATGATGCTGGCGCAGCATCTGCTGACCCATCTCGGCGTACCGCTGGACGAGGTCATGTTCCTGGTGGAAAAGGCGCGCCACGGCCATTACCAGGCGCTGCGCGGTTTCTTCCATCCCACCGAAGCGGACGTGGAGCGCGAGGACAAGACCTTTTTGCATACCGTGGTGTTGCCCGCCGATGCGGACGCGGTGAACAAGCGCCTGGGAGAATTCCAGCTGGCGGAGCTTGATGTGCGGGTAAATGCCCTGCGCCGCGGCGCAATCCGGGGCGATTCGCCCAACGGCGAGGTTCAGCTGCAGGAAGGGGATGCGCTGGTGCTGCAGGGCACGCGCGAGGCGATCGAGCTGGCGGAGCGGCGTCTGCTGCAGGGGATGAGTGCTTGACCCGTCCCGCGGGCGGCGCGAGGATTGATCGACGCCTGTCTCGCAAAGACCCGCCGCACGGCAAGGTTGGATCGGCAACACAACCGTCGTGAGCGCGAGGTAAGATGAGCAGGGTTTCGAACAAGCATGCAACGGGAGGAGGATGGATCATGAATAAGCTGGCAACCACACTGACCGCAACGTTGATCGGCCTGGGGGCGGCCGGTCTGGCGCAGGCCGAGGAGCCGATGGCGGTCTCGATCAAAAGGCTGAGCATGGAGACGGCGGAAAAGATTGCCCACGAGGCGGTGCTGGCCTGCCGCAAGCAGGGGATCTCCGTCACCGCGACGGTGGTGGACCGGGGCGGCAGCGTCCAGGCCGTGCTGCGCGACACCAAGGCGCCGCCGGTGTCGGTGAAGATCAGCCGTCTCAAGGCCTATACCGCGGCGAATTTCAACGTCGCGACCTCGCAGATGTCGGACCGTGCCAACTCGCCGCTGGCAAACGTCAAAGGGCTGTTGTTTTCCGCCGGCGGTCTGCCGATCCAGGCGGGCGGCTACGTGCTCGGGGCTGTCGGCGTGAGCGGTGCGCCTTCGGGCAAGACTGACGAGAGTTGCGCGGCGGCCGGCATCAAGTCGGTGGCCGACGACCTGGAGATGAGTATGTGACCCGATCGGGAGCTGCAGGATGATGGCGAATGTTCGGTAACGACGAGGACGCGCTGCGGCAGCAGCTCGCGGAGCTCAGGATTGAGCACCGCGGCCTGGACGAAGCCATCGATGCCCTGCAATCGACGGCCTATGTCGATCAGCTCAAGCTGCGGCGTCTCAAGAAGCGCAAGCTTCAGCTCAAGGACATGATTGCGCGGATCGAGAGCAAGCTGATCCCTGACCTCGACGCATAACGATCCGGCGGTTCCGGCCGGCCCCGCAAGCTACTCAGGTAATCCTAGCGGGTTGTTGTTGTCGCTCAGGCGAGTGCGAGAGAAGGAAAAATTGGGCGATGTGTAAACGAGCATTTTGAGCCTGGTTTTGACGCCCTATCGTGCCGCATGAGTAGACAACAGCAGCCTGCTAGAGGCGTTCGACCCAGCGCGGCAGTTCATGCGCCGCGGCGCGCAAGGTCTTTTCCCGTGCCCGATACTCGGGCTCCATGCGTTCCACCAGGGCCCAGAACCGTTTGGAATGGTTCAGGTGCCGGGTGTGAGCGAGTTCGTGCAGCAGCACGTAGCAGACCAGTTCCGGAGCCAGGAACAACAACCGGAAGTTGAGGCTGATATCCCCGCGCTGGTTGCAGCTGCCCCAACGGGTCCGTTGTGCGCGAACGCTGATCCGGCCGTGCTGCAGGCCGTGCATCCGGGCCAGTGCCGTGAGCCAGGGCGGCAGCGTGCGCTGCGCGTGGCGCATCAGCCAGCGTTTCAGGGTTGCCTCCACGGCCTGCCGGTCGGCCGTGTCTCCATGCACGCGCAGTCGCCCCTCGTAGGTTTCGCGCAGGGAAGTGCGGTCAGCGGTGCCGTCCAGATAATCGACTCCCCAGCTTTCGTCGATGGCCGGCAGGTAAATCCGGTCGGGCAGGGTGAGGCTTTCCGGCGCCGGACGGTGGGATTCGATCTGCAACAGGGCGCGCTCGATCCAGGCGCGTTTTTCGCGCACGAAGGGCTCCACGTGGCGGGGGCTCATGCCGCGCGGCAGCACCACGACGACCCCGTCGCGTTCCGTCACCGTGATGCGCAGATATTTGGCCCGCGGGCTAACCCGCAGGCGGTATTCGGGAAGATCCATGCCGACATTGTGTGCCGCCCCCGGCAGCGGCCGGGGGGAATAACAGAGCTGGTGGTAATGTCGATGTAGACGTTTGTACTCAGGCAGGTACGGGTACGACGTTGGTCGCCTGCAAACCTTTGGGGCCCTGCTGTACTTCGAAGGAAACGGACTGCCCTTCATTCAGACTTCTATAGCCGTCACTCTGTATGGCCGAGAAATGAACGAAGATGTCTTCGCCGCCGTCGGTGGGCTCGATGAAGCCGTATCCTTTTGCGTTGTTAAACCACTTCACGATACCGTTCTTATTCATAAAGACGTACCTCAAGCATGTGTCAAGACTGTAGCTGCAGACAACATGATGCAATCTGCGGTGGCTGCCCACAGCGACAGTTGAGTTTAGGACTTTGTTTGCGGTTGCTCAATGACACTTTGTTGAACGCTCAAGAGTTTTATTGAATTCCGTTATTCGCCCTGAATTGCGTCCGAATGCGGGCGGACGTCATGCAGATGCGCGTGCGTAGTAGAATGCGCCGATGAAAACAGCACTCTGCGTTTGTCTGGTGTTCGGATTGCTGCTGACGGGTTGTGAGCGCAAATCCGGCGAAACGCAGGAGGCAACGACTTCGGCAGTGCAGGCGGTCACGATCAAGTCGCCGCGGGACCATTGGCGCCGCGCGGGGTTTGCCGAGCTTGTCCCGCCCGTCCGTCTGCCCACCCGCCTGGACCGCGATGATGCTCTGCACATCTGGGTCAAGGTGCCTGCCGGCGGTCATATCACGACGCAGTACCTTCCCCAGCAACAGCGTTATACGCTGCGTTTCCCCGACGGGACCCGAATCGCACGGGTCGAGGCGGTGCGTTACCGCGCGGCCGACGGCTCGTGGGCGGAATCCCAGGGCGATGTGCGCATGGCGACGATCGGCTCGGACGGCCTTCCCGTGCGTTACAGCGTACTGGAGCCGGCGTCGGGCAAGCCCGATGCCGAACTGACCGGCTGGAGCTGGCCCGCCGGCGACCCGCAGGCCCAGGCCGAAGCCACCGGGCGCCTGGTGGGCATCGTCGCCGCCACACCGGGCCCGCTGGGTGAGCCGCCCCTGAAAGGGGAGGAGCTGGACCGGTTCCGGCGACTGAACCAGTGTGCGCTGTGCCACATACCGAATATGCCCTCGGAGGCCTGGTACAACCGCACCATTCGGCCGCCGCGGGCAACCGACGCGTCGGGATTGTTCGTGCCGCTTTCGGTGCTGGAAGACTGGCAGCCGGCGACTCACGAGCGCCCGAAGGACAACAACATCCACGATCCTTACGTGACGGTGCGTTGCGGCAGCGCGCCGGCGCAGGTCCAGCAGTCCGACGATTCGCGGCGTTATTGGTGCCCGAACTACCGCGTCCCGGCAGGCCGACGCGATATCCGCGCCGGCCTGCGTGCGCATGACCCGTACACCAAGCGGGTCTGCGCGGCGCGGCGCTACCTGTACGAACGCATGCTGCCTGAAGACCGGGCGGCGTTCGCAACCGCTTTTGAAGTTTGCGGTCTTAACTGAGACAATTGTCTGACTTTTCGATAACAAAGGACCGCGCGTGTATCACCTGGCAAGCGAACGTCTGGCCCGACTCTGTCACCAAAATGCCGAGGATGTACTTCACAGCCGCCTGATGGGGCTGGAAAAGGAGAGTCTGCGCGTCAATCCCGAGGGCGGCATTTCGCAAAAGCCCCATCCCCGGACGCTCGGTTCGACCCTGACCCATCCCTGGATCACCACCGATTACTCCGAGGCGCTGTGCGAGTTCATCACGCCGCCCTGCACGAGCATCGACGATGCACTGGCGTTTCTCGCCGACACCCAGAGTTTTGTCTATCAGAACCTGGACAACGAGGTCCTGTGGGCCACCAGCATGCCCTGCGTGCTGGCCGGCGAGCAGAACATCCCCATCGCGCAGTACGGCACCTCCAACCAGGGGCTGATGAAGACCATTTACCGGCGCGGGCTGGGATATCGCTACGGCCGCACGATGCAGGTCATCGCCGGGGTGCATTTCAATTACTCCTGGGGCGAATCCTTCTGGGAGTGCATGCGCGAGGTGGAGGCGCCCGGGCAGCCGCTGCGC
The DNA here is from genome assembly GCA_037388465.1 of Gammaproteobacteria bacterium. Classification (NCBI taxonomy): domain Bacteria; kingdom Pseudomonadati; phylum Pseudomonadota; class Gammaproteobacteria; species Gammaproteobacteria bacterium. Next base: position 57,347 of record JARRKE010000013.1, on the reverse strand, counting down.
CCCATCGTCGATGCGGGCTACATGGGCCTGCTGCGCAACCTGCAGCGTTTCGGCTGGCTGATCCCGTATCTGTTCGGCGCTTCGCCCGCCATCTGCAAGTCGTATCTGCACGGCCATGAAAGCGATCTGTCCGAGTTCGACGCGAACACCTGTTTCGAGCCCTACGCCACCTCGTTGCGCATGGGCGATATCGGCTACACCAATACCCGCGAAGGTGAAACCGGCATCAAGGCCAATTACGACTCGCTCGGGTCGTACGTGGACAGCCTGGTCTGCGCGATCAGCACACCGTGCCGCGAGTACGAGGCGATCGGGGTCGAGGTGGACGGCGAATACCGTCAGCTGAACAGCAACATTCTGCAGATCGAGAACGAGTACTACAGCAGCGTGCGGCCGAAGCAGATTCTGCTGGATAATGAAAAGCCCACCCATGCATTGCGCGAACGCGGCATCCGCTACGTGGAGCTGCGCTCACTGGACGTGAACGCGTTCGATCCGCTGGGCATTAATGAAATGCAGCTGCGCTTTCTCGAGGTGTTCATGCTGTTCAGCCTGTTGCAGGACAGTCCTGCGATCAGCCAGGTCGAACGCGAGTCCGTCGACCGCAACCTGGTCGAGGTGGCCCACCAGGGGCGCAAACCGGGACTCAGGCTGCGCCGCAACGGCGACGAGGTCGAACTGCGCCGGTGGGCATCCGAGTTGTGCGAGGCCATGCGGCCGTTTGCCGAGTTCCTGGACGGCGCGCAGGACGCACCGTTGTACAGCCAGGCGCTGGACGAGCAGTGCGCGGCCGTTGACGATCCGGAACGCACGCCGTCGGCGCGCATGCTCAACGAGATGCGCGCGAACGGCGAGAGCTTTTATCACTTCGCCAAGCGCATGTCCCTCAAGCACCAGCGTTATTTTCTGGCGCGCAAACTGTCTGCGGAGCGCGAAGACTTTTTCCGGCGCGAAGCGGAGGAGTCGCTGGCCGCCCAGCTTGCCCTGGAAGCAGGCAATACCCAGCGTTTCGACGAGTTCCTGACGAATTATTTCGCCCAGCCGTAAGGCGGGCGAACCGGCCTATTCCCAGCGGAAGGTCAGGGCGCCGAGCAGCAGGAACACCAGCGCCATCACCAGCAGAATGAGCAGTTGCGGCAGCACGGTGGTGAGTCCGGCCCCGTCGAGCATGACCGCGCGCGCGGCGGAAATGATGTGCGTCAGCGGGAACAGCACGGCGAGTTTCTGCACCCAGGGCGAGAGTGCACCGACCGAGAACCACACGCCTGACAAAAACATCATCGGCCAGGTGATCAGGTTGAGCACGCCCTCGGCGAATTCCTCGCTCGCCGGGCGTGCGGCGACCAGCAGGCCGAGGCTGGTCAGCGTGACCGCGCCGACCAGGTAAACCAGAAACAGGTTCAGATAGCTGCCGCGCATGGTGAAGCCGACCAGCAGGTCGGTGCCGATGTAAACGGCGATGCCGACGGCGAGGATGATCCACAACCGCGAGATGACCTGGGCGGTGAGAAACTCCAGCGCGGTGAGCGGGGTGGCCTTGAGTCGCCGCAGCACGCCGTTCTTGCGGTAGCGCACCAGGACGTAGCCCACGCCGTACAGGGCGCTGAACATCATGTTCAGTGCCAGGATGCCTGGGATCAGCCAGTCCACGTAGCGAATCTGGCGTCCCGTGACCGTTTGCTTTTGGAAATCGGTGCCGCCGCTGCCGCGCAACACCCGTTCCAGCAGATAGCCGCGCGGTGAGCTGTCGTTCACCCAGAACGTGCGCGCCCTGAAGTCGACGAGCATGTCGAGTTCGTGATGGGACAGTTTGCTGAGCGCCAGCTTGCGGTTCGGTTCGGTAACGAACTTCACGTATTGCGTGTCCGCGAACGCGATCTGCTGCGCCTTGCCGGGCATGCCGTCCAGCACGCCGACCTGGTAGAGGTCGGGACCCTTGCCGCTGAAGGCGAAGGCGAAACCGGCGATGACCAGCACCGGGAATGCCAGATTCCAGCCCAGCGCCGCACGGTCGCGCCAGAATTCGAGATTGCGCGTCCGCAGTACCGCCATGACATGACGCAGCTTCATGTGTCCCGCCTTTCGGTGAGTTCCAGAAACAGGTCCTCCAGCGTGCGCTCGCGTATCTCCAGCCGGTTGAGGCGGACGCCGGCGTGCTGCAGCTCGCGCAGCGTATCGTCGACGTCCGGGGTGAGGATCTCCACGTGTTCGCCGCAGTCGAGCACCGTTTCCTTCAGGTTGTTTCTTACTCCGTCGATGGAGGCGGCCGGCAGGCGCAGGATGGTGTCCTGGTAATGGGCGGCGAGCAGGGCGTCGGGTGTGCCTTCCGCGATGATGTGCCCGTGGTCGAGGATGATGAGTTCATCGCACAGGCGATAGGCTTCTTCCATGTAGTGGGTGGTCAGGACCAGGGTGCGCCCCTGCGCCTTGATGCGCTCCACCAGCTCCCAGAAGCGATGGCGCGCCTGCGGGTCCAGCCCGGTGGTGGGCTCGTCCATGAACAGGATGCACGGATCGTTGATCAACGCCACGGCTAGCAGCACGCGCTGGCGTTGGCCGCCGGATACCCGGTGCGTGTCGCGATCCAGGAATTCCTGCAGGTCGCAGACCTCGACCAGCTCTTCCAGCGGCATGGTGCGCGGATACAGGCTGGCGAACATGTGCAGCACCTCGCGCACCGTAACGTGTTCCTGCAGGGCGGTGTGCTGGAACATGATGCCTGCCTCGTTGCGGAATGCCCGCCCCGGCGGAGCGCCGCGATACAGGATCTGCCCGCTGTCGTAGGGCGTGATGCCTTCGAGGATCTCGACGGTGGTGGTCTTACCGGCCCCGTTGGGGCCGAGCAGCCCGAAGCAGTTCCCTTCGGGGATGCGGAAGCTGATCCCGTCCACGGCCCGTACGCCGCGGTAGGTCTTTACCAGGTCATGGACTTCGAGCAGTGATGTCATGCGGCGGGCCGGGACAATGGTGCCGTTGCGCCGAACAGCCGGCGGCGTGCGCTAGCAGTGTAGAGGGCGCATCCATGCGCTGCAATCGAGCCATTCAAGGCATGAGTTTGCGGATCATCGCCATCGACGCCGGCGAGTTCCAGTCGCGGGCACCGAAATGGGCGTAGCGAATCCTGCCGTCGGGGCCGATCAGGAAGTTCGTGGGATAGGCGTAGACACTCCAGGTGCGTACGGCGTGTCCGTCCGTGTCGTGCAGGACGGGGAAGTTGATGCCTTCCTGGTCCACGAAGTCGCGGACCACATCGGCCTTGCCGCCCACTTCCACCGACACGATGGTGAAGTTCTCGCCGCTCAGTTGCTGGTAGAGATTGATCAGGGTGGGCAGTTCCTCGCGACACGGCGGACACCATTTGGCCCAGAAACTGACCAGCACCACCTTGCCGCGCAGTGCCGCGAGGTCCACGGGCTGTCCCTGCAGGTCCTTGAGTTTAAGCGGCGGGGCGGGCTGGCCGGCTGTATTGAGGTCGTCGGCGTGGGCCTGCTGTTCGCCTGTGGGCCTCACCATCGGGCGCAGCTGCGGCGGATGGGCCGATCGCGGGGTGTGCTCGAGCAGGAATGCCGCCTGATGGATCACGGTCGGGAAGTCCTTGCGCGCCTGGCGGTCCCCGGTCGTGAGCATGCCGTCGGGGCGGGAGATGAAGCCGTCCTCGATTCCCGGGATGACCTTGGTATACACCGCGGCGCCTCCCTGGCGCAGGCTGGCCTGCAGTGAGGACAGGCGCCAGTAACGCGAGGAGTTTTCCGGCTGGATCAGGAATACCGGCAGGTTGGTGGCATAGGTGGCCGGCACGTAGGCCACTTCGGTACCGGGGGCCGGCCGGTGCACGTACAGGTAGGGGTGCAGGAGGATGACCCCCTGGAGCGCGCCCGCCTGGTCGGGGTGTTTCACCTGCCAGGCATGCGCCGCCTCCAGGGTGGCGCGTGCGCCCCGTCCGGCGCTGATCAGCAGCAGGCGTTTGGCTCCGGCGTCCAGCGCATCCTGCATCAGGGCCAGGATGTCTCCGGTCTTGTAGGCCTTCACGCTGTCGCGGTCGGCCGGAACGAAATAACCCGTCTGCAGGTCCGCCAGCCAGGTGGTGAAGCCCTGTTTCGCGATGCCCGTCGCGGCCTGTTCCATGCCCGTGCGCAGGCCGTGTTCGGAGGGAATCCACAGCAGCGTGGTCCGGCTTTTGGCAGCCGCGGCGACATGGACCGGGATGCTGGCGCCGCTGGGGACGGTGAGATCGTGTTCGACGAGGTCGGCATGGGCATACAGCGGTAGGCAGACCATGCCCAGGAGCAGGGTGAGGCGTAGCAGCGTCATTGGGATGCGTTATTTGGGGTGAGCCGGGTGATGAATCGTTACGAATACGGTCAGAAAGTTTGACCTTGGCGGTCAGGAACCTTGTCTATCATACATATGACTGTCTGGGGCATGATTTATTCCACCTACCACTGAGGAAGCATAAGGAGAAAATTGATGAATACCTATTATTTGCTGGTCAGCCGGATTTTACTGTCCCAACTGTTTCTGATCGCCGGTATCGGCAAGATCAGCGGTTATGCGGCCACCCAGGGTTACATGCAGGCCTTCGGCGTCCCCGGCATGCTGCTGCCGCTGGTGATCCTGCTCGAGGTCGGCGGCGGGCTGGCGCTGCTCGTCGGCTGGCAGACCCGGTGGATCTCCTGGGCCCTGGCGATCTTCAGCGTGGTGGCCGCAGCGATTTTTCATCATAACTTCTCCCAGCAGATGGATATGATCAATTTCATGAAGGACTTCGCCATCGCGGGCGGCCTGATGGCGCTGGCGGTGCACGGTCCGGGTGCTTGGAGCTTCGACCGCCGTCCGGCCTGACACCTTTGTGCCTGTTCGTTGTCAATCGTTCAGGCAAGGTTAAGCAATTAGCGGTTAGGATAGGCCCGGCGTCCCCTTTGGGGGCGCCGGGTTTCTGAATAACCAATAACATCTTGCGAGCGAAAGGAGTTGAACATGCGGGCAACCAATACCGCCACCGAATACGGTTGGGTCACACGCGTTTTGCACTGGCTGATGGCCCTGTTGATTCTCGGCATGATCGCGCTGGGGGCCTTTATGGGTGACGTGCCCAAGACCGACAGCTCGAGGCTCGTCCTGTTCACGCTCCATATGTCGACCGGCGTGGTGCTGCTGGTCCTGATTCTGTTGCGCTCCGGCTGGCATCTGTACACCAAACCGCCCAAAGAGGCCGAAAACCTCTGGCCCTGGGAACACCGACTCGCCTGGGTGATCCAGCGCCTGATGTACCTGTGTATGCTGCTGGTGCCGATTGCGGGATACCTGATGGTTTCCAGCGCGGGGCACAAGATTCCCTTCTATGGCCTGCTGCAGCTGCCGGAGGCGCTGCCGAAGGTCGGCTGGGTGCACGAGTTTTTCGAGGGGGCGCACAGCTTCCTGGCGTACAGTCTGCTGGTGTTGGTGATCGTGCACGTGGCCGGCGCGATCAAGCACCGCTATATCGACGGCAACGACGTAGTGGAGCGTATCAAGCTCTGGTAGTCGTGCATCCGGGGCCGCCCGGTCGGTCCCCGGCGTTTGAAAAAACAGCCCCGCCTTGGCGGGGCTGTTTTTTTATGGGGCTGGTGGGTGTCAGCGCCGGGTTCTGGCCTCCCATTGTTCGATGGGTTCCTGGCTGCCGTCGGGGGAGCGGCGGATGATGCGCTGGAAGAACAGGTTGTTGGGGATGGCGAGGATGTTGCCGTCGTCTTCCCTGACCTCGGTGAACATCATGTTGCGGTCCACCGCCCGGCCCTTGAAGCCCTCGGGCAGGATTTCGATCTGCTGGCCGAGTTCGTAGGGACGCCAGATCCAGATGAACAGGCTGGCAGTGATGTTGCTGATCATGGTCCAGACTGCCAGCAGGCCGACCCCGATCACGGCCAGCACGCTGACCAGCATGGCCCACAGCCCGCTGACGTTGATGCCCCACAGGTGCAGCAGAAACAGCAGCAGTACCGTCCACAGCACGCCGGCGCTCAGGCGCTGCAGGACGAGTACGGTATCCAGCGAGAGCGGGATGCGCCGTTGCAGCCGCGCCAGCGATTGGCGTACCAGACGCTGAATCACCGCAATGCCCAGGCTCCCGCCGACGAGCAGGATGATGGTGGGAATACTGGCGCGGATGAAATCGGGGAGGGCGTCGTACAAGCTGCTCAGGCTTTCCATCGCGAATCCTCCAGAGACGTGGGTTGGCTTCAGGTGTCCTGCCCGTCACCCTCGAAACGCAGCGCGGCAGAATTGATGCAGTAGCGCAGGCCGGTGGGCTGTGGACCGTCTTCGAAGACGTGTCCGAGATGGGCGTCGCAGCGGGCGCAGCGCACCTCGGTGCGGGTCATGCCGTGGCTGTGGTCGGTATGCCGGATGACGGCGTCCTCCGTCACCGGTTGCCAGTAACTGGGCCAGCCGCTGCCGGAGTCGAATTTTTCCACGGAGCGGAATAACGGTGCGTTGCAGCAGATGCAGCGATACAGGCCGGGTTCGTGATGGTCGTAGTAGACGCCGGTGAACGGCGGTTCGGTGCCCGCCTTGCGGGTGACCTGGAATTGTTCCGGTGTGAGTTCGGCACGCCATTCCTCGTCGGATTTGCGGATCTTGTCGCTCATGGGGTAGAGCCCTCCGACCAGTAACGTTCGGTGGTGATGTGTCCGGGGTCGCGGCGGCGGTTTTTGCGAAAGCCGCGTTCGCCGAGGACCGCGGTGGTGTCCTTCAGCATGCCCGGATTGCCGCACAGCATGAATTGCGCGTCCGGCGTGAATTCGAGTCCGGCGCGTTGCTCCAGCTGTCCCTCGCGGATCGCGTCCGGGATGTGGCCGGACAGGGCGAAATCGGTTTGCTCACGGCTTACGAAAGGAATGTACTGAAACCGGTCGGCATGGCGTTCGGCAATCCGGTCGATGATATCGCGATAGACGAGGTCCTGGACGCGGCGTACGGCATGCACCAGGACCAGCCTGTCGAAGCGACGCCAGGGTTCCTCGGTGCGCAGGATGGACAGGAAGACGCCCAGCGCGGTCCCGGTGGAGAGCATCCACAACTGGGACCCGTCCGGTACTTCGCCGAGGGTGAAAAATCCCTGCGCCCTGGAGGCGACGAACAGGGTATCGTCCGGTTCAAGCGCCGGCAGGCGGTTGCTCAGCGGGCCTTCGGGAATGATGTCGTAGTAGATCTCGAGCACGGGGTCCTGCGGCGGGTTCACGCAGGAGTAGGGACGGGCGATGCGTTGGCCGTCGATATCCAGGGCGACGCGCACGAACTGGCCCGCCTCGAAGGGTTCTATGGGGGCTTCGAAGCGCAGCGAATAATGGTGCTCCGTCCATTGCTTTTGTTCGATGACCTTGCCTTCCACCCAGTCAGTCATGTTCGTCTCAGGGTTGCCGATAGGGATGCGTTGACGGTCCGGCCTTAACCGGACGCCGCGGCACATTCCTAATGCTTCAGGCTCGGCGGGCGGAAATCAAGCCCAGGCCGTGTAGGCTTATCTCCGTTCAGCCCTGGGCGAGCAGGTGCGCGCGCCAGGCCGCGAACAGGCCTGCATCGCGTGCGGCGATGACCGAGCGCGGTGCCAGCGTGGGTTTGAAGACGGGTTCGCCGTCCAGCGTGCAGCATGAACCGCCGGCGCGATTCAGGATCAGGGTGCCGGCGGCATGGTCCCAGAGCTTCATGCCGCCGTGCAGGTAGAGATGTCCGCGCCCGGCCGCGATCCAGCACCATTCGAGGGCGCAGGAGCCGAAATTGCGTTGCGAGCTGTAGGGCGGTTCGGCGGCAAGCCGGCCCGTCAGGGCTTTCGGCAGGCGCTTGAAGTCGACCAGCGCCGTGCAGCGCGACAGCTCGGCCCGCCGCGGCGTGGCCTGCAGCGGCTTGCCGTTCAACGCGGCGGGGCCGTCGGCGGTGGCGGTGAAACATTCGTCACGCAGGGGGTCGTAGGTGACCGCCACGGTGGGCGCGCCCGCCTCGATGAGGGCGAGCGAAACCGCGAACAGCGGCAGGCCGGCGGCGAAGTTGCTGGTGCCGTCCAGGGGGTCGAGACACCAGAGCGGGCCGCCCGCCTCGAGCAGCCGTGCCTGTTGCGCGGCTTCCATTTCCTCGCCCAGGAAGGCGATATCGGGCCAGTGGGCCTTGAGCGTCTCCTCCAGGGCCGCCTGGGTGGCGAGGTCGGCCTCGGTCAGCAGGCTGCCGTCCGCCTTCACGTCGTGGCCGACGCGCATGAAGCGTGGCAGGATGTGCTCGCGTGCCGCTTCCCGGATGATCGGTACGAGTTGTTCGGGGGGCGGTCGCATGGTGCTATGGAGATTCGATGGGGTTGTCACGTTTTCAGTATACCGGGGTGATCGTTGGCGGGCAGTGAGACGACCTTGCTGCTAGTCGTGCTGGCGCTGGCCGCCGTGGGCTGGTTCTGGTACGACAGCCTGCGTGCGCGCGAACACGCCATCACGGCCAGCCTGCGCCTGTGCCGCGACATGGACTTGCAGTTCCTGGACGAGACGGTGGGCCTGGTGGGCCTGCGTTTGCGGCGCGACCCGGCGGGGACGGTGAGGTGGCAGCGCGTGTACGGCTTCGAGTTCTGCCTGCCGGACGGGCGCCAGCGGTTTCCCGGCCGCGTGGTCATGCTGGGTCCCTGGGTCGAACGGTTGTGGCTGGATCATCCCGCCGGCGAGGTGATCGTGCCCAGCCGCGGGCCGCGCGCATGATGTCCCTACAGGCATTGCGGTAGCATTCCGGTCCGGCTTGGTGAAATAATGAAAAAAACCGAGTCCTGTACTCGGAGATACCATGTCCGCATCCATATTCGAACAATCACTGGCCGCCGCGCCGGCCGTTGTCATTCCCTCCGCGACGCGGGTGGTGCGTCTGCCCGACCCCTTGCCCATGAAGCTTGGCGGGGTGCTGGAGGCGGTCGACATGGCCTACGAGTCGTGGGGCGAGCCGAACGGCGCCAATACCGTTCTCCTGTTCACCGGGCTTTCGCCGAGCGCCCATGCCGCCTCGTCGCCCGAGGATCCGGAGCCCGGCTGGTGGGAGGACATGATCGGCCCGGGGCGGGCGCTGGATACCGGGCGCTTTCATGTGGTGTGCGTGAATTCGCTGGGGAGCTGCTTCGGCTCCTCGGGTCCCGCGTCTCCGGATCCGGCGACCGGCCGGGTCTACGGGACGGATTTCCCCGAGCTTTCCCTGGAGGATGTCGCGCTGGCCGCGCGCCGGCTGCTGGACGTGCTCGGCATCGAACATCTGCATACCGTCATGGGCGCCTCCATGGGGGGTATGAGCGCGCTGGCCTTTGCGCGCGCCAACCCTGAAAGGTTCGACAATCTGTCGCTGATCTCCACGGCCGCCGTGCCTTCGGCCTACGCCATTGCCCTGCGCTCCCTGCAACGCGAGATCGTGCGCAGCGACCCGGCCTGGCAGAAAGGGGCCTACCCGCCGGGTGCCGGCCCGCGCCAGGGCATGTGCCTGGCGCGCAAGCTGGGTATGACGACCTACCGCGCCGCCGAGGAGTGGGAGCAGCGGTTCGGGCACAAGCGCATCGATGCCCTGCGGCGCCGCGCCGTACCCTTCGCCATGGAGTTCGAGGTGGAATCCTATCTCGAACATCAGGCGCAGAAGTTCTGCGACCAGTTCGATGCCAACTGCTACCTGTATCTGTCGCGTGCGGTGGACCGTTTCGATCTGTGCGAGGACGGTTGCGACGTCACCGAGTTGTTCGCCGGGGCCGCGCCGCGTCATGTACAGATCATCGGCGTGCATACCGACACACTGTTTCCGCCGTCACAGCAGGCATGGCTGAGCGAGGCCTTCGGGCGCGCCGGGGCGCAGGTCGATGTCAGGGTCCTGGACTGCCTGCAGGGCCACGATGCCTTTCTGGTGGATACCGAGCAATTCGGACGCATAATCGGCGAGTTCTTTGCCGCGCTTTAGGGCGCGGGCAACGCCGTTTCCCCGATCACGTTATAATTCCCCCCGATCTTGGGCCGGTATGCCGACCTGAAGGATCCTGACTTGTCCGACGCAAAACAATCTGCACACAAACTGCTGGCCGATTCCGTGATCTACTACCAGGGTGAACCGGTAGGAACGGTCGCGAGTCTGGACCGTAACGCCCCCGCGGAGAATTACGCCGAATGCTTCGTGCGTGATTTCGTTCCTTCCGCCCTGTTTTACCTCCAGGACGGGAAACCGGACATCGTCCGCAACTTTCTGAGCCTCACGCTCCAGACCCGCGATATGCAGGAGGAGCTGGAAGGGCACCGGCATCTGCCGCGCGTCATGCCCGCGAGTTTCAAGGTCACCGAGGACGAAAACGGCAACGAAACGCTGTCGGTGGATTTCGGCGACCGCGCCATCGGCCGCGTCGCACCGGTGGACTCCATGATGTGGTGGCTGTTGCTGCTGCAGGCCTATGTCAGCAAGACCGGCGATACCGAGTTCATGGTGCAGGACCAGGTGCAGCGCGGTATCCGCATGATCGTCAACATCTTCCTGCAGGACCGTTTCGAGGTCTTCCCGACGCTGCTGGTGCCGGATGGCTCGTTCATGATCGACCGGCGCATGGGCGTCTACGGCCACCCGCTCGAGATCCAGGCCTTGTTCTTCGGCGCCCTCAACGCGGCCCGGTTCCTGCTGGACAAGGACAACGAACATCACCGCTATCTGTCCGATGCGCTGGACAAACGTCTCCAAGCGCTTGTCGAGTACGTACGCCACTACTATTGGGTGGATTTTGCGCGGCTTAACGAAATACATCGCTACGAGACCGAAATCTTCGGCCACGAGAGCGAGAACATCCTGAATATCTATCCGGACAGCGTGCCCACCTGGGTGCTGGAATGGCTGCCCGAGGATGCGGGCTATCTGGTCGGTAACCTGGGTCCCGGGCGGATGGATTTTCGCTTCTTTTCCTTCGGCAACCTGCTCGCGATCATTTTCGGGCTGGCCACGCCGGAGCAGTCGGACCGTATTCTGGACGTCTTCGAGGGACGCTGGGACGACCTGATCGGGCGTATGCCGGTGAAGATTCTGTACCCCGCCCTGGAAGGTCCCGAATGGAGCCTGCTTACCGGCTCCGACCCCAAGAACGTGCCGTGGTCCTATCACAACGGCGGCAACTGGCCGGCGCTGCTGTGGGCCTTCGTCGCGGCGGCGCTGCGCAGGGGGCGGCGGAGTCTGGCCGGGAAGGCCTTTGAGCTCGCCGAGCACCGTTTGTCCTATAACAGTTGGCCGGAGTATTTCGACGGCATCAACGGCCGTCTCATCGGGCGGCGTGCGAATTTTCAGCAGGTCTGGTCGGCCACCTCATTTCTGCTGGCCGATATGGTGCTGAAGAACCCGGACTCCATGATGGAGCTCGGCTGGAGTCGACAACAAGAAGAATAAAGACGTCATGCATGTATCAAGGTTGAAACGACGGGAGAAGGAGTGAGCGCAAAGAAATCCGGCAGTAGAGGCGGTTTATACATCGTATTGATCAGTGTTCATGGCCTGATTCGAGGCCGTGAACCCGAACTCGGTCGGGATGCCGATACCGGCGGGCAGGTGACCTATGTGGTCGAACTCGCCCGGGCACTGGCCGCTCTCCCCGATGTCTGGCGGGTCGACCTGCTGACCCGTCAGATCTTTGATGCCAAGGTCGGCACGGATTACGCGCAGCCCGTTGAGGCTATCTCCGAAAACGCCAACATCGTCCGCATCCCTTTCGGCCCGCGCCGCTACCTGCGCAAGGAAACGCTCTGGCCCTACCTGGACTGTTTCGTCGACAACACGCTTAAGCATTTCCGCAGCGTCGGCAGGTTGCCCGACCTGATTCATACCCACTACGCCGACGCTGGTTACGTCGGCGCGCATTTGTCCAGCCTGCTGGGCGTGCCGCTGATGCACACCGGTCATTCGCTGGGGCGCGTCAAGCGCGAACGGCTGCGGGAAAAGGGGTTGGATGACCAAGCCATCGAGTCGCGCTACAACATCGGCCGGCGCGTCGAGGCGGAGGAAGCAGTGCTGGCGGCGGCGAATCTCGTCCTGGCCAGCACCCGACAGGAAGTCGAGGAACAATACGCCATGTACGAACATTACCGTCCGGAACGCATGTTCGTGAACCCGCCGGGAACGGACATAGAGCGTTTTCATCCACCGCAGCGCGGCGAACGCTTTGATGATTTGCAGGCGATGCTGTCGCGCTTCCTGGCCAATCCCAAAAAACCGATCGTGTTGGCCATCTCGCGGCCGGACGAGCGCAAGAACATCACCAGCCTGGTGCGCGCCTTTGGCGAAAACCGCCGCCTGCGCGAAATGAGCAACCTGGTCATCGTCGCCGGCACCCGTCACGACATCGTCAACATGGACAAGGGCTCGCGCGAGGTGCTCAACGATGTCCTGTTGCTGATCGATTATTACGACCTGTACGGCCAGGTCGCCTACCCCAAGCATGTCGACAGCGAGGATGTACCGCGTGTGTATCGGTTGGCCGCCAGTACCCGCGGTGTATTCATCAATCCGGCCCTGACCGAACCGTTCGGGCTCACGCTGATCGAAGCGGCCTCCAGCGGACTGCCCATCGTCGCCACACATGACGGCGGCCCCCAGGATATCGTGCATTTCTGCAAGAACGGCGAGCTCATCGACCCGCTCGACATTCCCCGTATGGGCGAGGTGCTGGTGGAGATGCTGAGCGACAGGGAGCGCTGGAAGAAACTTTCGGACAACGGGGTCAAGGGCGCCCGCCAGTATTTTTCATGGCGGGGACATGCCGAGAACTATGTCTCCCACATCAAGAAGCTGATCGGGCCGCGCCGCAGCGGGCGCAGCACGGCCGAACTCTGGCGCCGTCTCCCGTTCAACGACCGCGCGCTGATCTCCGATATCGACAATACCCTGATCGGGGATCGTGCCTCGTTGCGCGAACTGCTGTCGGTTCTCAAGGCGCATCGCGACAAGGTGTCCTTCGGTGTGGCGACGGGCAGGCGTGTGGAACTGACCCTCGAGGCGTTGCGGGAATGGTCGGTGCCGGTGCCCGACGTCATGATCACGTCGGTGGGCACCGAGATCTACTATGGTCCCAATCTGACCCCGGACAAGGGGTGGGCGCAGCACATCGACTACCGCTGGGAGCCCGAACGACTGCGCCAGTTACTGGATGAGTTGCCCGGCCTGGATCTGCAGCCGCAGGTCGACCAGCGTCGTTTCAAGGTGAGTTACTTCGTCGATGTCGGCCGCGCCCCGCCCATGGATGAGATTCGTGGTTTGCTGCGCAAGCACGACCTGTACGCGAACGTGATCTTTTCACATAACGCCTTCCTGGACCTGCTGCCCGAACGGGCCACCAAGGGGCACGCGGTACGTTATTTCGCTTCCAAGTGGGGCATCCCCATCGAACATGTGATGGTCGCCGGCGATTCGGGCAACGACGAAGACATGCTGCGGGGCAGCACGCTCGGGGTGGTGGTAGGCAATCATTCCGGCGAGCTCGATCACCTGCGTCGCTACAAGCGGGTGTTCTTCGCGGGGCGCTCCTATGCCGGCGGTATCGTCGAGGCCTTCAAGCACTACGACTTTCTGGGGCGCTGCAACCTGCCCGAGCGGAGCCGGCGGGAGGGCGACAGGAACGAGGATTGATTAACGGGTTTCGTTTTTGACGGCCCCGCAGCGCTCGCAGCGGTAGATCGTCACCAGCTTCCCTGCCTTCACGTCGAAGACGTTGTCCTTTTCGACCCGCCATTTGTGAAAGCCGCTGCGGCACAAGGTCTTGCCCTTGTGTTTTTCGGCGGCGGTCTTGCGCCTGAAGGGCAGGACCTCGCCCACTATTGTCCCTTGCCGCCGCCCAGGCAGGGCGGGGAGTCGGGTGCGCGACCGGCCTTGTCGAAGTATTCGTCGGGCGTCATGGTATGCAGGGCGAGGGCATGGACCCCGCCGGCAAGCTCCTCCGCCAGCAGGGCATTCACCATGCGATGACGCTGGACAAGCCGCTTGCCTTCGAACTCACCGCTGACCACCACGACCTTGAAGTGCGATTCCGAGCCGGGCGGCACGTTGTGCATGTGGCTTTCGTTGGTGACTTCCAGCACCTCGGGGGCGAGGCCGCTGGAGAGCTTTTGCTCGATCTGCTGCTGCGTGTTCATGGTGCTGTCGTCGATATTTTCTTACCGGTAAGCATACAACAGCCGTGAGGCAACGGAACCCGGGACGGATTGGGGGTATTCATTCCTCGGATTCCAGGCCGTAGAAGGCCTCGCTGGTCGCACGCGTGGCCGCGGCGACCTCGGCCTCGGGGCGGCCGATGGCGGCGGCCACGGTTTTCAGTATGTGCGGCAGGTACATCGGTTCGTTGCGGCGTGTCGAGGGCTTGGGATCGAGGTCGCGCGGTAAAAGGTAGGGTGCATCGGTTTCGATCATCAGGCGATCGGGCGGCACCTTGTGCAGAAACTCCTTGAGGTGATGACCGCGCCGCTCGTCGCAGATCCAGCCGGTGATGCCGATGTGCAGGTCGAGGTCGAGATAGGCCTCGAGTTCCGCCTCGGTGCCGGTAAAGCAGTGGACCACGCCCTGCGAGAAATCGCTGCGGTAGCGGCGTATGGTTTCGATGAAGGTCTGATGCGCGTCGCGTTCGTGCATGAAAAGCGGCAGCCCCAGTTCGCAGGCCAGTTCGAGCTGCGTCTCGAAAGCGCGCTGCTGCTGTTCGGGCGCGGAATAGTTGCGGTTGAAATCCAGCCCGGCTTCGCCGATCGCGCGGACCTTGGGGTGGGCGGCGAGTTCGCGCAAACGTGACGTGGTGTGAGCGTCCCAGGTGCGCGCCAGATGGGGATGCACGCCGACCGTGGCGTAAAGGTTTTCCGGATAGCGTTCGGCGAGTTCCACCGCAAACTCGCTGTCTTCCAGGTCGGAGCCGGTGACCAGCATGCGCGTCACACCGCTGAGCACGGCTCGCTGCAGGGTGCGGATCTCGTCCTGTCGGTACGAGCTGTGGGTGAAGTTGAAACAGATGTCGATCAGTCGGTGCATGACGGATTCATGGTGCGGACGCAGGAAAGCGATTGTCCGGACTCAGGCGTCGGGCGCAAGGGGTGACGATATAATTCGCCCGGTAATGACGGGAAGACTATGGAATACAACTTCAAATCCATCGGTGTCGTGCGTTCGTGCTTCGACGAGAAATTCGGCATTCCGCGCCAGAGCGGGCTGGTGCCGGCGGCACAGGCGCGGATCGAACTGGACCCGCCCTACGGTTGCGCCGAGGCGCTCGGCGGACTGGAGACCTTTTCGCACGTCTGGATCCTGTTCGTGTTTCACGCCAATCGCGATACGGCCTGGCGTGCCACGGTGCGCCCGCCGCGCCTGGGTGGCAACAAGCGGGTCGGGGTGTTCGCCTCCCGCTCCGGTTATCGTCCCAATCCCATCGGTCTGACCCGGGCGCGTCTGGAGGCTATCGGCCATGCCGGGCGCCGCTGGTGGATCGATGTCAGCGGTGTCGACCTGCTGGACGGCACCCCGGTGCTGGATATCAAGCCCTACCTGCCTTATGCCGACGCCGTGGCCGATGCGCACGGCGGCTTCGCTGAGGACCGTCCCGAGGGTTATCTGGAGGTGCGGTTCACACCCCAGGCCCGGCGTGCCTGTGAAAGCGATCCCGGCCTGGCCGAACTGGTGACCCAGGTGCTGGCGCAGGACCCGCGCCCCGCATACCGCGAGGGCCGTGAGCCGTCGGGGAGCGAATACGGCATGCGGCTGGCCGGACATGAAGTGCGTTGGCGGGTCGAGGGTGAGGTGGTGGAGGTAATTGGGGTTGAGGTGGTTGGTGAGGGGTGAGGGGTGAGATGTGCGTGGATGGAACTGATTCTGCGTTTCTCTGCTACGTTTGACGGGTTTTGATTAGAGATGTGGATGCTGGGGTTTCGCGCTCTTTAGGTTTTCAGTATTTATCTAACGCGTTCGTACAGCGCGAGGTACTTTCTCTTGCGTGCCCAAGAGAAAGTACCCAAAGAGAAGGGCACCCCAACCGCCTTGGCCTTCGGCTGCCCTCGCAACCAATGACTTGGCCGACGCGCTACCTCCCTGGCGCGTCGGCATACTGTCCATCCCTGGACATACTCCGGGTCGGTTCGACACGACGTCCTCGGCAACTGCTCCTGCGTTGCTCTACCTCCTGCATCCATGCAGTCGTGTCGCGGCGAACCTCAGCCCGGCGTCCGTGCCGGGCTGACCCTGCAAGCCCTCGGCTGCTCGGCAAGGCGGAACGGGGGAATGTGGTAAGGCGCAAGAAGTGAGGGGCGAGGCGATAAAACATGATTCCCCCTCACGCCTCACGTTTCTAAAACTGTGTATTCGACCCCGCGTAATACTTGACCTCCTTCTGTCCCGGCGCCCAGGCGATATCCAGCCGCAGGTCGGTGTTGACCAGGAAGCGGATGCGCCAGCGGGCACCGACCCCGACGCCGTATTTGAGTTCGTCCAGCTTGGTTTTGCCGTATCGCCAGGCGTTGCCGATGTCGGCGAACAACGCCCAGCGGAATTCCGGGAACCGGTTGATGGGGATCAGCAGGTTGGTGTTGTAGAGCATATACCAGTCACCCTCGATGCTGGCTTTGTCGTAGCCGCGCAGGCTGTCCGCACCGCCGATGGCGTAGCTGGTGCCCTTCAGGTCGGGGCCCGAAGCGGCGCCGAGCTGGAACCGGGAGTTCCAGTTGATCGCCGGGTAAGCGCCGATCGGGTAGTAGCGGATGTACTGCAGGTTGACGGTCTGGCTGTTGTAGCGGGAGCCGAGCGGCTGGATGCCGAGCCCCAGGTTGATGCCGTAATAACCACCCTGGCGCGAATAGCCGGTGTCATCCACGGTGGTGAAGGTCAGCCCGGTGCTGTAGGTGATGTTGGTTTTGTCTTCGGCGAGGCCGGGGGTGCCGGACACGTAGTTGTATTCCGTGCGCCCCCAGTTGACGCCGCCCGACCATTGCAGGCCCTGGTTGGGCCTGATTTCCCTGATCCAGCGCGAGGTACCGAGACTCCAGCCCAGGCTGCGGTATTTGTAGACGCCGCTCTGGGTGTCGTTCTCGCTGGTAACGGTCTCCTTGGAGCTGTCCTGGTGGATGGAGAGGTTCATGCCCCAGGTGGTGCCGACGAAGCGCGGCACGTTGTATTCGAACTGTGTGCGGGTGACGGTGCGATTGTCCGCTTCCTCCTTATTCTCCACCTTGAACCGCAGGCGCTGATTGAGCCCGGCGACGTTGTCCCAGGTGAATTCGCCGCCGTAGCTGAACAGGCCGTCCGGACTGCGTGAAGCCGTCGGCAGCGGCAGGATGTAGATTTTTTCCTTGACGCGGATTTCGAGAATCGGGCCCTTGGGATCCGGGAGCAGCTGCGTCTTCACCGATTCGAACAGCCCCAGATTCATCAGGGTCTGCTGGCATTGCGCGATGGCGCTTTCGTCGACGGGGTCGCCGGCGACGGGACAGCCCTGGTCCTCCAGCAGCTTGAGGCTGGTGACAGCGTTGCCGACGAAGCGGACCTCGCTCAGTTTCTGGCCACTGAAGTCCGGCTTTTTGTCTGCCGCATGTCCGGGCAACACCCAGCACAGGGCCAGGAGCAGTGCGGGCAGGTGGGTGCGCATTCGCCGCACTCAGCGGACCCAGATCGTCTTCGCGTTGACGAACTCCCGAATTCCATGATGGGAAAGTTCACGTCCGTAACCGGAGGCCTTGACGCCGCCGAAGGGCAGACGAGGGTCGCTTTTCACCAGCCCATTGACGAACGCGCAGCCGCATTCCAGGGCGCGGGCCAGGTGTTCGCCGCGCGCAGGGTCTGCGGTCCACACGCTGCCTCCCAGGCCGAAGCGGGTGTCGTTCGCAAGACGCAGCGCCTCTGTCTCGTTGCGTGCCCGTAGCACGATGGCCACGGGGCCGAACAGTTCTTCCTCGTAGGCGCGCATTCCCGGCTGCACCCCATCCAGGATCGAAGGGGCGTAGAACGCGCCGGGGCGGTCCAGCGGCGCGCAGCCGGTTACGGCCTGGGCGCCGGCCTGGACGGAATCCTGCACCTGCCGGTGCAGTTCATCGCGCAGGTCGAGGCGCGCCATGGGTGCCAGCGTCGTGTCGTCGGCTTCCGGATCGCCGGGCACGAGTGCTTCTACACCCTCGCGGAAACGGGACAGGAAATCCTCGGCGACGGCCTCCACGACCACGAACCGTTTGGCCGCGATGCAGCTCTGCCCGGCGTTCATGTAGCGGGAGGTCACAGCCTGTTCCACCACCAGGTCCAGGTCGGCGTCCTCGAGAATCACGAACGGGTCGGAGCCACCCAGTTCCAGCACGCTTTTTTTCAGGCAGGCGGCGGCCGCCGAGGCGACGGCCCGGCCGGCCGGTTCGCTGCCGGTGAGGGTGACCGCGTGGACGCGATCATCCTCGATGACCGCCTTGACCTGGGAGGCGGAGATCATGAGGGTCTGGAAAACCCCGGCGGGGAAGCCCGCTTCGGTGAAGACCTCCTCGATGGCAAGCGCGCACTGCGGGACGTTGGAAGCGTGTTTCAGCAGGCCGCTATTGCCCGCCATAAGGGCCGGTGCGGCGAAGCGGAACACCTGCCAGAAGGGGAAGTTCCAGGGCATGACGGCGAGTACCGTGCCGAGCGGCTGGTAGGCGACCAGGCTGCGGTCGGCGTCGGTCTCGATGAACTCATCAGCCAGGAAGGCAGCGGCCTGTTCGGCGTAGTAGTCGCAGACCCAGGCGCATTTTTCCACCTCGGCCTGGGCCTCGCGTTTGAGCTTGCCCATCTCCTGCGTGATAAGGCGCCCGTAGCGGGCCTTGTTGTCCCGCAATACAGCGGCAGCGCGTTTCATGAGCGTCCCGCGTTCCTCCAGCGAGGTGCGGCACCATGCGCTGCGGCTGCCGGCTGTCTGATTCAGGGCCTGATCGATGCGTGCTTCGTCCCATGCCGGGTAAGTGGCCTGGGTTTCACCGGTGTAGGGGTTGATCGATTCGAAGGCCATGCGTGATCTCCGTTGGGTAGCGGGCAGGACTTTGCGGCAAGGTACATCCTGCATCGCGTTGCAGGTCCTTGTCATCCGTTTGCCGCATATCCGCTATGTTCTTCGGGTAGGGCATCATCATATCGCGCGGCCGCGGCGTTGCCGTCGTTGGCCCGGCAACGCGGTTCGCAGGGTATGATGAGACAGGCTAAGCCATTATTTCTCCAAGTCTGATCGAACGGGTCAAGAATGAAAATAAACTCGGTTTGTGTTCTGGGTGGCACCGGTTTCGTCGGCCACCATGTTTGTGCGCAACTCGTGGACGCGGGCTACCGCGTAACGGTTCTGACGCGGCGCCCCGATCTGCACCGTGACCTGCTGGTGCTGCCGACGCTGAAGCTGGTAGAGGCCGACGTGCATGAGCAGGCCGAACTCGAAAAGCATTTCCAGGGTATGGATGCGGTCATCAACCTGGTGGGAATCCTCAACGAAAAGGGATTCGACGGCAGCGGGTTCCGTCATGCGCACGTCGAGCTCGCCAAGAAGGTCGTGGCCGCCTGCCGCAGCCGCGGCGTACGGCGCCTGCTGCACATGAGCGCGCTCAACGCCGATGCCGCCAACGGTCCCAGTTATTACCTGCGCACCAAGGGCGAGGCCGAAAACCACGTGCATACCTTTTCGGGGGGGAGTCTGGCGGTGACGAGCTTCAGACCTTCGGTCATCTTCGGGCCGGGCGACAGCTTCATCAACCGCTTTGCCAATCTGATGCGCCGTATCCCGTTCGTGTTTCCGCTGGCCTGTCCTGATGCGCGCTTCGCGCCCGTGTATGTCGGCGACGTGGCCGAGGCCTTCGTTCGCGCACTGGAGGATCGCGGCAGCTTCGGGTTGCGTCTCGACCTGTGCGGTCCGCGAGCCTATACGCTGCGCGGCCTGCTCGAGTACACCGCGCGAACCCTGGGGCTGCGCCGCTGGATCGTCGACCTGCCGGACTGGCTGTCCTACACCCAGGCGGTGGTCATGGAACACCTGCCCGGCAAGGTGTTCACAGTGGACAATTACAACTCGCTCAAGCTGGACAGCGTGTGCACCCACGGTGCGATGACCTGCCGCACCGCCGTGGAGGCCGTGGTGCCGCTTTACCTCGGCAAACATGGCCGGGATGCGCGATATCAGGCCTACCGCCGCGAGGCGAAGCGCTGAGCGGGGCCGGCTGACTTAGAATGGCGGCATGAAGTGCTATCTCGTAGGCGGCGCCGTACGCGACCGGTTGCTGGGGCGAGAGCCCAAGGAGCGCGACTGGGTGGTGGTGGGTGCCACGCCGGAGCAGATGCGTGCGCAGGGGTTTCGCCAGGTGGGGCGGGATTTTCCCGTTTTCATTCATCCCGAAACGGGCGAGGAATACGCGCTGGCGCGTACGGAACGCAAGACGGCGGCCGGTTACCACGGCTTCGTGGTGCATGCGGACCCCGACGTCACGCTTGAGGAGGACCTGCGCCGCCGTGACCTGACCGTCAACGCGCTGGCCGAGGATGAATCGGGCCAGGTGATCGATTATTACGGCGGGCTGCAGGATCTCGAACAGCGCGTGCTGAGGCATGTTTCGCCGGCCTTCGTGGAAGATCCGGTGCGGGTGTTGCGGGTGGCGCGTTTTGCGGCGCGTTATGCCTCGCGGGGCTTCCGCATCGCACCGGAGACCCTGGCGCTGATGCGGACCATGGTCGAGGACGGAGAGGTCGATGCGCTGGTGCCCGAGCGCGTCTGGCAGGAGACCCAGCGGGCCCTGTGCGAACCTGAGCCGGCGGTTTTTTTCGAGGTGCTGCGCGATTGCGGCGCCCTGCGGGTGATTTATCCCGAACTGGACGCGCTGTTCGGCGTTCCGCAGCCGCAGGAACACCATCCCGAGGTCGACACCGGCGTGCATACCCTGATGGTCCTGACCCAGGCCGCGGGCCTGAGCGAGGACCCCGAGGTGCGATTCGCCGCTCTCATGCACGACCTGGGCAAGGGCACGACCCCGGCTGACATCCTGCCGCGGCATGTCGGACACGAGGAGCGCGGCGTGGCCCTGGTGCGGGTTGTCTGCAAGCGGCTGCGCGTACCCAACGCCTATCGCGACCTGGCGCGGCTGGTCGCCGCCCATCACGGTCTTTGTCATCGGGCGCTGGAGCTGAAATCCGCCACCGTGCTGGAACTGCTGGAAAAGGTCGACGCACTGCGCCGTCCCGCCCGTTTCGAGCAGTTCCTGCTGGCCTGCGAGGCCGATTCGCGCGGGCGCACGGGTTACGAAGAGCGGCCGTATCCGCAGGCGGGTTATCTGCTGCGCGCCTTGAAGGTAGTGAACGGGGTCGAGGTTGCGCCCTTGCAGGCCGAAGGGCTGGCGGGG
Organism: Gammaproteobacteria bacterium; assembly: GCA_037388465.1. Lineage (NCBI taxonomy): Bacteria > Pseudomonadati > Pseudomonadota > Gammaproteobacteria > Gammaproteobacteria bacterium. The sequence continues at coordinate 36,006 of JARRKE010000013.1, read as the reverse complement.
GAGGCCCTCGCCGTGGCGATCAGAACGGCCCGTATCCGGGCGTTGGAGGCTTACAAGAAGCGGGAGGCGGAGGCGGGTCAGCGTACGCCGACGGCGGGTTCCAGCGGCGAGCCGTAGAAGCTGCCCTGGGCCCAGCGGATGTCGAGTTCGCGGACCAGCTCGTCGGTTTCGGCATCCTCCACCTTTTCGGCGATGGCATGAAAGCCGAGGTCCTCGGCCATCTGGCGGATACCGATAATGACCGGGCGCATGCGTGGTTCGTGGATCGCGCGGCGCAGCAGTTCGCCTTCCACCTTGATGTAGTTCACCGGCAGGTCGCCCAGATAGCGCAGCGAGGCATAGCCCGAGCCGAAGTGATCGATGGCCAGCTGCATGCCGAAGTCGATCAGGGGCGCCAATGCCTCGCGCGCCTTGAGGGTGTCGTTCAAAAACTCGCGCTCGCTGAGCTCGATCACCAGGGGCTTTTGCGAGCCGACCTCTCCGCCGCAGCGTGCGCAGCTCTGCTCGGCATGGGCGAGCATGTTCAGGACCAGTTCGGGGCGGCGCAGCAGGTCCGCGGACACGTTGACGAAGTGCAGCTGCGGTGTGCCCGACAGCAGGGCCTCGGTGCAGTGCCCCATCGCCAGCGGGATCATCATGGCGTCGATGTGATGCAACAGGTGCAGATGCCTGGCGGCGTCGATGAAAGAACCGGCCTGGTAGCGCTGCCCCTTTTCGTCCCACATGCGGGCCAGTGCCTCGCTGCCGACCTGGGTGCCCGTCGCCACATCCACGATGGGTTGAAAGGCGAGACCCAGCCGGCCCAGGCGCAGGGCCTCCTGGAGACGGGCCGCCATGCTGATCATGCCCAGTCCGGCCTGCCTTTCCCGCCAGACCTGATTACGCCCCGAGCGCTTGGCTTCGTAAAGGGCGGCGTCCGCGCGCAGCAGCACGGCCTCCGCATTGTCCTGGGGATCCATCAGGCTGCTTACGCCGATACTCACGCTCAGCGATACCCGGGAACCCTGATAGGTGATGTCGAGCGTTTCCACGGCGTAGCGAATGCGTTCCGCAATGTACGCCCCTTCGTCGCCACCGGTGCCGGGCAACAGGCACAGGAATTCCTCGCCGCCCCAGCGGGACAGCCAGTCGCCTTCACGCAGGTCGGAGCGGATGGCGCGCGCGACCGCCTTGAGCGCCTCGTCGCCGAGGGCGTGCCCGTAGTGGTCGTTGACGATCTTGAAGTGGTCGAGATCGATCAGCAGCAGGGTATAGGGATCGTTGCGCCGCATGGCGCGGGCATGCTCGCGCGCCAGGGCCTCCTGCATGCTGGCGCGATTGCTGAGGTGTGTAAGCAGGTCGTGATTGGCCTGATAGGTCAGCTTGGCCTGCAGGGCGCGTTCTTCGCGGACGTCGCGCAGCACGATTACGCAACCGCCGTCTTCCCTGCCGTCATCGTCCGCCAGCGGCGAAACCGTCACGTCGATGTCGGTGAGTGTTCCGTCGGCGCGGATCAGGCGGGGATGGCCGCTGATGGTGAGCGTTTGCCGCCGCTTGAGGCTGTCGGCGATGGTTTCCATCAGATCGGTGCCATCCAGGCGCAGGACGTCGTTTGCCGGCTGTCCAATGCTTTTCGCCTCGTCCAGTCCGGTCAGTTCGAAGGCGGCCGCATTCATGAATTCGATGCGCAGGTCGGCATCGAGGGTGATGACGCCGTCCGACAGGGCGGTCAATGCGGTGCGGGCCCGCTGGCGTTCCTTTTGCAGCGTCTCCTGAAGCTGGATGCGCTCGCTGATGTCGCGCAGGGTGCCCACGCTGCCCAGGGGGTTGCCATCGGCGTCGTAGATCAGGCGAACGTCGACCTCCACCCAGGCCACGCTGCCGTCCTTGCGGATCAGGCGCTTGGTGTGCCGGGAGGCGGGAGTGCGTTCCGTTGCAAGGCCTTCCCTGATGTTGTCGTTGCGGACGCGATCATCCGGGTGAACCAGGGCCAGGATGCTTTGGCCCAGCGATTCTTCAATGCCGTAGCCGGTCAGGGTTGTCCAGGCGGGGCTGAGATAGGCCCAGCGGGCGTCCCCGTGTGTGGTACGAAACACGACATCCCGCAAATGAGGGATGAGCTGTTCCAAGTCTTCGCCGTCCTGCTCGGAGATTGTCACCGCCAAGTCGGTTCTCCCTGTACGCCTTTGGGGCGGTACTAACGTTTAATTATCTGTCCTTAATATTGACGAATCGCCGCAAATTGGCAATGAGCGCACTTTTGGGTGTGTATGAACACCCCGGTGTCTACAGGAACCAGTAAAGCAGGAAAGCGCCCAGCAGAACCCGGTAGACCACGAACACCAGCATGCTTGCGTGCTGGATGTAGCGCAAAAAGAAGTGGATGCAGAGATAGGCCGTGATCGCGGACAGCACGGCACCGAGCAGGAATTCCCCCCACTGGGGCGGTACCCGCTGGCGGACCAGGTCGATGATCTCCAGACTGCCGGCGAGCACGATCACCGGGATCGACAGCAAAAACGAGTAACGTGCGGCCGCGGCGCGCTTGAGGCCCAGCATGCGCCCGGCGGTCATGGTGATGCCGGAACGTGAGGTCCCCGGGATCAGGGCGACGGCCTGGGCGCAGCCGATGATCAGCACGTCCTTCCAGGTCAGGCCGTGTTCGTCGCGTACGCGCTTGCCGGTGGCGTCCGCCCACCACAGCAGCAGGCCGAACCCCACGCTGGCGAAACCGATCACCACCGGCGTGCGCAGCTGGTGCTCGACCAGGTCCTTGAGCAGCAGCCCCGCCAGCCCGACCGGGATGGTGCCGAGCAGCACGGCCCAGGCCAGTCGCGCGTCGGGGGTCATGCCCCGGCCGACCAGCGATCTGGTCCATTCCCGCGCCATGCTGACCAGTTCGTGCCGGAAATAGATCACCACCGCCGCCAGGGTCCCGACGTGCAGGGCGACGTCGAAGGCCAGGCCCTGATAGTGCCAGCCCAGGAGTTCCGGCATGAGCACCAGATGGGCGTCGCTGGAGATGGGCAGGAATTCGGTCAGGCCCTGGACGATGGCGAGCACGACGATATGCAGCAGCGGCATGTGGATCCCCCTGATTTAGAGACGATAGGTCTGGTTGTTTAATGCAAATCCGGCCAGGTCAGGTGCGTAGTCTTTGCCGAACGCGATTGCCTGAAAACGCTCCCCCATCTCACCCGGCAGCGTGAGGGTTTTCATCTGCTGCGCCAGGGCGTAATCGTGCGCGGCATCGCCGTTCAGTGCGGCCTGGTAATGTTGTTCCAGACTGCAGCCGAGCAGAAACCAGGCCTGGCTGGTGTAGCCCAGCAGATCCAGTCCGGCATCGGCGCCGGCCTCCGCCACGGCGGTGAAGTCCACGCTGGCGGTGATGTCGGTCAGGCCCGGATACAGAAACGGATCCTCGTGCGCGCGATGGCGGTAATGGCAGAGCAGGGTGCCCATGTGCCGCTCCGGCAAATAGTATTCACGGCGCGGATAGCCGTAGTCGATCAGCAGCGCCACGCCCTGCGTCAGCATGTCGGCTATGCCTTGCATCCAGCCCGGCAGATTGGGGTTGAACTCCGACGTATAGCCTTGCGGCAGGATCATGCCCAGGGCGTTGACGCAGTCGGCGATGGCCGCGTCGGCTGGTTGTTCGCACCAGGCCGGTTCGTCCCCGTTCAGGCATACGCGCCGTTCCATCAGGGCGCTTTCGCGTTGGACAAAGCAGGTGACCGGCATGGCGTCGAGCACCTCGTTGCCGATCGCCATGCCGGTGAAGGTCTCGGGCAGGCGGTCGATCCAGGTGACGCGTTCGAGCAGCTGCGGGCAGTGATCACTCAGTGTCTGGTGCTGCACCTCGCGCAGGCCGGCGCTGAGCTCCATGATGAGATAGCGCGGGGGCAGGGCGTCCTCCGCCTCCAGTGCCGTCAGCAGGTCGGCCGCCATGCGTCCGGAACCGGCACCGAATTCCAGCAGGTCGCCGCCGGTGTGCGTTAGGACCTCGGCGCATTGCCGGGCCAGCGCGCGCGAGAACAGGGGTGAGATCTCGGGGGCGGTGACGAAGTCGCCGGCGGCGCCGAACTTGTGCGCGCCGCCGCTGTAGTAGCCGAGGGCCGGTTCGTACAGGGCCATTTCCATGTAGCGGCGAAAGCCGATGCTGCCGCCTGCGGTACGGATTTCCTCGCGAATGCGGGCCTTCAGCCGTTCACTGACGGTCAGGGCGTCCGGGTCGGGTGCGGGCAGATCTAGCGGGGTTCTGAACGGCATCGGGTCGGACCGGCTGTGTTACATTGCCGCACGAATTCGGCGACGTTGTATTCCATCCATCGGGCAAAGGCCGTGCAGAATAACCCACTCCCTCTGGCTGGCAAAACCGCCCTGATAACGGGCGGCGGGCGTCGTATCGGCGCAGAGATCGTGCGCCAGCTCCATGCCGCCGGCATGAACATCGTGCTGCATCATCGCGTGGCGGTGAGCGAAGCGCAGATCCTGCAGGCGGCGCTGGAGGCTGAGCGCCCCGAATCGGTCAGCCTGCTGCAGGGCGACCTGCTGGATACCGCGGCACTGCCCGGCCTGGTGGAACGGGCGCACGCGGTTTGGGGGCGGCTGGACGTGCTGGTGAACAACGCATCCACCTTTTATGCCACGCCGGTGGGGCAGATTACCGAGGCGCAGTGGGACGACCTGGTCGGCACCAATCTCAAGGCCCCGCTGTTCCTGTCCCAGGCGGCGGCACCCTGGTTGCGCGAAAGCGGCGGCTGCATCGTAAACCTGGTCGATATCCACGCCCTGCGTCCGCTCAAGGGCTATCCCGTGTATTGCGCCGCCAAGGCGGGGCTGGCCATGCTGACCCAGTCGCTGGCCCGGGAGCTGGGGCCCGAGGTGCGCGTCAACGGCGTGGCGCCCGGGGCGATCCTGTGGCCCGAGGACAGCGCCAATGCCGCCATGCATCAGGAACTGATCCGGCGTACGGCCCTGCGGCGGGAAGGTTCGCCGGCCGATGTGGCGCGCGCCGTGCTTTATCTGGTGCGTGATGCCGGCTATGTCACCGGGCACGTGATCCCGGTGGATGGCGGCCGTCTGCTCAATCAATAAGCGCGCTTTCTTCCCAGCCCAGCGGATAGGGCTGCAGGCGCAGGCCGTTGAATTCGGCCTGCCACCACAGTTCGGCGAAGGTCTTGCGCAGCACGGGGTGTTCGACGTTCGGCGCCAACTCCGCGAGCGGCTTGAGCACGAAGGCGTATTGCAGGATTTCCGGACGCGGCAATACCAGCCCCGCCTCGTCACAAACCATGTTGTCGTACAGCAGCAGATCGAGGTCCAGGGTGCGGGCGCGGAATCCGCGGTCCCGTGGGCTGCGGCCATGCTTCATTTCTATCGCCTTGAGGTATTCGGCGAGTTGGGAAGGCGTCAGGTCGGTGTCGAAACCGGCCGCCAGATTCAGGAAGGGATCCCCTTCAAAGCCTTCCGCTGGACATTCATAGACCGTGGAGAGTCGCAGGTCGTCGAACTCGCCGCGCAGAACGGCCACCGCGGAGCGGAGATGGCGCTCGCGGTCGATATTGCTGCCCAGGCTCAGGTAGACGCGCGGCATCAGGACTGACGCTCGATGACGACGCCTACTTCCGCCGCGTCGCGCACCGCGCCGGGCTTGGAAACGGTCAGGCGCAGCCAGGGCAGGGTGAATTCCTTCAGCAGCAGGTCGGCGAGGCGTTCGGCCAGGGTCTCGACCAGCTGGAACTCGTTTTCCTCGGTAAAGGTCTGCACCCGTTTGGCGACCGCCTTGTAGTTGACCGCGTCCTCGATGGCGTCGCTGGCGGCGGGGCGGCGGTTGTCCATCCCCATTTCCAGGTTGATGCGCACGCTCTGGCGGATGCGGCGCTCCCAGGGGTAGATGCCGATGATGGTCTTGACGCGAAGGTCGCGGATAAAAACGGTGTCCATGCTGCTCTCCGAGGCAGGAACCGCTATCATACCGGCTGTGGCGCGCAGGCCAAGCGCCATGGACGCGCTGCTTGCCAGAACGGCACATGTTTGCTATCTTGCGCGCCTTTTCACCGATACCCTCTGGATTTCACGGAGTTAAGGACCATGGCTCGAGTATGCCAGGTGACGGGCAAGCGTCCGGTCACGGGGAACAATGTATCCCATGCGAACAACAAGACCCGGCGTCGCTTTTTGCCGAATCTCCACACCCACCGCTTCTGGGTGGAGAGCGAGAACCGCTGGGTGAAGCTGCGGGTGTCCTCCAAGGGCATGCGTATCATCGACAAGAAGGGCATCGATGCCGTGCTGGGCGACATCCGTGCGCGCGGCGACAAGGTTTGAGGTAGACGATTATGGCCAAGGGCGCACGTGACAAGATCAAGCTGGTTTCCTCCGCGGGAACCGGTCACTACTACACGACCACCAAGAACAAGCGCAACATGCCGGAAAAGATGGAGATCAAGAAATTCGATCCCGTCGTTCGCCAGCATGTGATCTACAAGGAAGCGAAGATCAAGTAAGTCTGCGTTTCTGCGGTAGCCATAAAAAAACCCGGCCTTGGCCGGGTTTTTTTATGGCTGAGTGCGCGGCTCAGCCGGTCTTGAGGGTCAGGCCGCGCAGGCTGGCGGCGAATTCCTGCAGGGCCTGGATGCCGCTCGCTTCGGCGCGCTGGCACCACTCCTGTAGGGACTGCAGCAGTTTTTCCTGGTTCGCGTGGGTCTTGTCCCAGGTTTCCTGCAGCTGTTTGCGATAGTTGTAAACCGTCTCCAGCATCGCATTGTGGTGCAGGGCGTTGTCCAGGCGCTCGCGCAGCCGGCTGGTCATGCGCGATTCTTCACGGATCAGGGCATGGCGGGCGCGGACCAGCAGGGCCTTCATGCCGCCGTCTTCCGTCTGGGCGATTTCCTGGCGCAGCACGGGCCGGATCACCTGCCGCGCGTAATCGGCCATGATGTGCATGCGACCGGAGATGATGGCGCGCGCCGTCTCCAGGTCGATGTGCTCCTTGCTCGTCTCGTGTGCGAGGCGCGGTGCGGTGCGCCGCACCTTGGCCAGGCCGAGCAGGGACAGGATGCGGATGTAGAACCAGCCGATGTCGAATTCCCAGGGCTTGACCGAGAATTTGGCCGAACTCGGGAAGGCATGGTGATTGTTGTGCATCTCCTCGCCGCCGATCAGGAAGCCGATATTGATCAGGTTGGTCGAGCCGTCGCGGGGTTCGAAGTTGCGATACCCCCACCAGTGACCCAGGCCGTTGATGATGCCCGCGGCCCAGAACGGGATCCACAGCATCTGGATGGCCCAGATGGTGATGCCGTAGAAACCGAACAGCAGGAAGTCGATAACGGCCAGCAGCGAGACACCCCAGAAATTGCGCTTGGAATACAGGTGGCGCTCCAGCCAGTCGTTCGGCGTGCCATGCCCGTATTGTTCCAGGGTTTCGGCGTTGTCCGCCTCTTTGCGATACAGTTCGGCACCCTCGAGCATCACCTTGTCGATACCCGCCACATGCGGGCTGTGCGGGTCTTCCGGGCCTTCGCATTTGGCGTGGTGCTTGCGGTGCACGGCGACCCACTGTTTGGTCACCATGCCGGTGGTCAGCCACAGCCAGAAACGGAAAAAGTGGCTGACGACGGGGTGCAGGTCCAGGGCGCGGTGCGCCTGGGCGCGGTGCAGGAACAGGGTCACGCTGGCGATGGTGATATGGGTCAGGCCGAGCGTAACGAGGATGTAGCCCCACCATGGGAGCTGGATAAAGCCGGAAATCAGGGACATGAAATTACTCAGGTTAGGGATAATCAGTTATTCAATGGGGGCTTTGAATCCCCTCTGCAAGCCACTATAGGCCATCCGGTCGAACCCAGTCCATGACTATTCGCAATTCCCTGCGGGTGTCATGAGGGGGGTAGTGTGGCCAAAGATAATCCAGAAAACCGACGGTTCAAGCGAGGAGGCAGTGATGGCCGATGTGCGTACCCTGGAAGTGGCCGCCTACGGGTGGCAACAATCCGCCTGGGTGGCGCGCTGGTATCCGGAAGACCTGCCGCCCGAGTGGCGCCTGGGCTATTACGCGAACGCTTTTAGAAGCGTGCTGATGCCCGCTGAGGCATTCGCCGCCGCCGGCGAGGACCAGCTGCGCCAATGGGCCGGGGATGCCGGCGAGGGATTCGCCATCTACGTGGAACTGCATGCAGAGCAAACAGGGGATGCGGGCCATGCCGGGACGTTGGCCTGTCTCCGGGCATTGGGCGAACGGCTGGCGGGTCTGGTGGTGGATGCGGGCGCCCTGGAGGGACGGACCTGGCTGAGCGGGGAATTCGCGGGGCTGCCGATCGTGCCGCGCGAGGTCGGCAGCGCGCCGGACTGTCTCTGGCAGGGTGGGTTGGTCGAGGGGAGTGCGCCGCTCGGACTGCTGCATCTGGATCAGTTGCCGCCGCCGCGCGCCATCCGGCAGCTGCTGGAGGACTTTGCGGCCTCGGCGCAGGGCGACCAACTGGTGCTGTTTGTCGAAGGCCCGCCGGAAGTAATGGAGTCGTTGGAAACCCTGGCGCGTTTGCTGGGTCTGTAGACTGGCGTGTTGACAGGTTTATCGATATCCACACACACTCTCCCTTTTAGTCATCCCACCGTCTTATGTCAGCAGAACACAGGCCCTTGATAGAGGTGCAGGACCTGCACTTCAGCCGTAACGGAAGACCGATCTTCGCCGGGCTCGATCTCGAAATCGGTGCCGGTCAGCTTACGGCCGTGATGGGGCCGAGCGGGACCGGCAAGACCACGTTGCTGAAGCTGATCGGCGGACAGCTGCGCCCCGAGCGCGGCCGGGTGCTGGTCGATGGGCAGGACGTGCACCGGCTGAAGACCGGCGAGCTGTACCGGTTGCGCAAACGCATGGGCATGCTGTTTCAGACCGGTGCCCTGTTCACGGACCTGAACGTCTTCGAGAACGTGGCCTTTCCGCTGCGAGAGCACACCCGCCTGCCGGAGGAGATGATCAGCGACCTGGTGCTGCTCAAACTGGAGGCGGTGGGCCTGCGCGGTGCACGCGACATGATGCCGGCCGAGCTGTCCGGCGGCATGGCGCGTCGGGTGGCGCTGGCGCGGGCGATCGCGCTGGATCCCATGATGATCATGTACGACGAACCGTTCACCGGCCTCGACCCGATCACCATGGGTACCATCGTGAGCCTGATCAAGAAGATGAACGACGCCCTGGACCTGACCAGCATTGTGGTCTCGCACGACGTGCCGGAGACGGTTTCCATCTCGGATTACATTTATCTGATCGCGGACGGGCGCGTCATCGCCCAGGGCACGCCACAGGAACTGGATGCGACCGGTTCGCCCTGGGCGAGGCAGTTCATGCAGGGGCTGCCCGACGGGCCGGTTCCCTATCACTATCCCGCGCAAAGCCTGGAGCGCGACCTCGGTCTGGAGACAACACAATAATGGTCGATATGTTGCAGCGGTTGGGCAGTTGGGCGCTGGGGTCGTTCGAACGCCTCGGGCGGGGCGGTCTGTTTTTCCTGTTTACCCTGGGTGGCCAGCCGGCCCTGCTGCCGCGCCCCGGCCTGGTGCTGCGCGAGCTGTATTCGGTCGGAGTCCTGTCCATGGTCATCATCGTGGTCTCCGGACTGTTCGTGGGCATGGTGCTGGGGCTGCAGGGTTACAATACACTGGTGACTTTCAATGCCGAGGAGTCGCTCGGCACGGTGGTGGCGCTTTCCCTGGTGCGCGAACTCGGGCCGGTGGTGACGGCGTTGCTCTTCGCCGGGCGGGCCGGTTCGGCGCTGACTGCCGAGATTGGCTTGATGAAGGCCACCGAACAGCTGTCGGGGATGGAAATGATGGCGGTCGATCCGATGAAACGGGTCATCGCGCCGCGTTTTCTCGGCGGCGTGCTGGCGATGCCGTTGCTGGCGGCAATGTTCAGTGCGGTGGGCGTGCTGGGCGGCTGGTATGTGGGGGTCGGCCTGCTGGGTGTCGACGACGGGGCGTTCTGGTCGCAGATGCAGGCTCACGTGAGCCTGCGCGAGGACATCATGAACGGCGTCATAAAGAGTCTGGTGTTCGGCGTGGTGGTGACCTGGATCGCGCTGTTCGAGGGCTATGACTGTATTCCCACCTCCGAGGGGGTGAGCCGGGCGACCACGCGAACGGTAGTGAACAGTTCGCTGGCCGTCCTGGGCTTGGATTTCGTCCTGACCGGACTCATGTTCAACAAATGACCGAGGACTTATGGACTCGAAGCGAAAAATAGAAATCTGGGTCGGCCTGTTCGTGGCCGCCGGCTTCGCCGCGCTCTTCATGCTGGCCATGAAGGTGAGCAACCTGAGTGCCCCGGGCGATGCCAAGGGCTACACGGTAACGGCGGAATTCCAGAATATCGGCGGACTCAAGGTGCGTGCGCCGGTGACCATGGCGGGGGTGACCATCGGTCGCGTGACCGGGGTGAATTTCGATCCCAAGAGCTTCAAGGCCAGGGTCACCATGAACATCGAGGATCGCTACAATTTCCTGCCGGCCGACAGCCAGGCCAGCATTTACACGGCCGGTCTGCTGGGCGAGCAGTACATCGCCATTCAGCCCGGGGCCGAGGATGCGGTGCTCAAGAACGGTGGCCAGATCATGTACACCCAGTCCGCCGTGATCCTGGAACAGATCGTCGGCAAGATTCTGGTCAGCCTCACGTCCAAGTAATGCCGAAGGAGAGCGGAATGAAGACTTTGATCAAGCGCAGTCTGGCGGTCTGGTTGGTTGCGGCGTTTGTTTCGGTCAGCGCCTGGGCCGGCGATGCAAGCGCACCGCAGGCGCTGGTCAAGCAGACCGCGGACAAGGTCCTGAAGATCCTCAACGACAACCCCGGCAAGGCCAAGAACGATCCCCAGTTCCTGTATGGCCTGGTGGACAAGGTGATCCTGCCGGTGGTCGACTTCAACGCCATGTCCAAACTGATCCTGGGCGTGAACTGGCGTTCGGCGACGCCGCAGCAGCGCAGCGATTTCCAGACGGCGTTCCAGACCCTGCTGGTGCGCACCTACACCCGCTCGTTGGCCGAATATTCCGGCAAGACCATTCGTTACCTGCCGTCGCGGCCGTCGAGCAATCCGCGTTTCGCTCAGGTGGATACCGAGATCCTCCAGGGCAGCGGCAAGCCCAATCTGCCGGTGACCTATCGTCTGATCAAGACCCGCTCCGGGGACTGGAAGGTCTACGATATCGTCATCGACGGCCTGAGTCTGGTAACCAATTACCGCAGTACCTATCAGCAGAAGATCGCCACGGAAGGGCTGGAGGCCCTGATCAAGGAGATTCAGGCGCTCAACAAAAAGGCGGCACAGGGCAACTCCGGTCATTCCGGCGGTTCGGCAACGGCCCAGAAATGAGCATCCGCCTCGAGCAGGTCGGGCCCGGCCAGTCCCGCCTGGTGGGAGCGTTGAGCTTCGAGACCGTCCCTGAGTTCTGGCGGCAGTTCGACGCCGCCGGCCTGTTCGAGGGGGGCGGCGACGCCGCCCTGCAGGTTGATCTCAGCGGTGTGACCCGCGCCGACAGCGCCGGCATCGCTCTGCTGCTGGCGCTGATGCGCGAAGCACGCGGGGCGGGGCGGCAACTGGTTTTCGCCGGTTTGCCCGACCAGCTGGCGCGCATGATCGAGGTCTCCGATCTGGAATCCGTCATCCCGCGGCAGATTGCTTGAGGTCGCGCCGGTGCCCTGAGGGGCGGATTTCCTATATCATCCCCGCTTTTCCCCCGGCAGGGGGCGCGCCCTCTGCCCTCAGGTCCCGATTTCGATGGAAAAGCTGATCATTCACGGCGGTAAGCCGCTTTCAGGCGACGTGCGCATCTCCGGCGCGAAAAACGCCGTATTGCCCATTCTGGCCGCCACCTTGTTGGCGGATACCCCCATGCAGGTGGGCAACGTGCCTCATTTGCACGACGTCACCACCACCATGGAATTGCTGGGGCGTATGGGCACCACCCTCACCGTCAACGAGCGCATGGTGATCGAGGTGGATCCACGCACCATCAATTCGTTCCGCGCACCTTATGAGCTGGTCAAGACCATGCGCGCGTCCATCCTGGTGCTGGGGCCGCTGCTGGCCCGTTACGGCCGGGCCGAGGTTTCCCTGCCGGGCGGCTGCGCCATCGGTTCGCGTCCCGTCGATCTGCATATCAGGGGGCTGCAGGCGATGGGGGCCGACATCAAGGTGGAGAACGGCTACATCATCGCCGAGGCCAAGCGTCTCAAAGGCGAGCGCATCGTCATGGACCTGGTATCGGTGACCGGCACCGAAAACCTGATGATGGCGGCGGCCCTGGCCGATGGGCGTACGGTGATCGAAAACGCCGCCCGCGAGCCCGAGGTGATCGATCTGGCCAGATGCCTGAACGCCATGGGTGCGGACGTGAAAGGGGCGGGGACGGACACCATCGTCATCGACGGTGTGGAGCACCTGATGGGCTGCCAGTACGACGTGCTGCCGGATCGTATCGAAACCGGCACCTTTCTGGTGGCCGCGGCCATGACCGGCGGTCAGGTGCGGGTGCGTCATGCCGATCCCTCGCTGCTGGACTCCGTGCTGCAAAAACTTCACGAGGCGGGCGCCAATCTCAGCATTGAAGGCGATGCCATCGCCTTGGATATGAAGGGCAACCGTCCGCGGGCGGTCAGTGTGCGTACGGCGCCGTACCCGGCCTTCCCGACGGACATGCAGGCGCAGTTCACGGCCATGAACAGCGTCTCCGAAGGGTCGGCGACCATCACGGAGACGGTGTTCGAAAACCGCTTCATGCATGCCGAGGAGATGCGCCGCATGGGGGCCGATATCCATATCGAGGGCAATACCGCCTTTACCCGCGGTATCGAGCAGCTCAAGGGGGCGCAGGTCATGGCGACCGATCTGCGTGCCTCCGCCAGTCTGATCCTGGCCGGCCTGGTGGCGGAAGGGGAGACTGTGGTCGATCGTATCTATCACATCGACCGTGGTTACGAATGTATCGAAGAAAAACTCGCAACCCTGGGTGCCTCCATTCGCCGCGTCCCGGACTGAGCCGATTATGAGCGACACGACGCTGACCATTGCCCTGTCCAAGGGGCGCATATTCAAGGAAACCCTGCCGCTGCTGGCGGCCGCGGGCATCGTGCCCCAGGACGATCCGGAGACCAGCCGCAAGCTGATCCTCGACACCAACCTGCCAGCAGTTAAACTGGTCATTATCCGTGCCACCGATGTACCGACCTATGTCCAGTACGGCGCGGCGGACCTCGGCGTTGCCGGCAAGGATGTGCTGATGGAGCACGGCGGCGAGGGGCTGTACGAGCCGCTGGACCTGCGTATCGCCCGCTGCAAGCTGATGGTGGCGGGGCCGGAAGGTTCGCCGGCGACGCGCGGGCGGATGCGTATCGCCACCAAATTCGTGAACACCACGCGGCGTTACTATGCCGAGCAGGGCCGCCAGGTCGAGATCATCAAGCTGTACGGTTCGATGGAACTGGCGCCGCTGGTCGGTCTGGCGGACCGCATCGTCGACCTGGTCGACACCGGCAATACCCTGCGGGCGAACGGGCTGGCGCCGCTGGAGCATATCGCCGACATCAGTTCGCGCCTGGTCGTGAACAAGGCGGCCATGAAGATGAAGGCGTCGGTTATCAAGGACCTTCTCAGTCAGTTGAAAGATGCTGTAGAATCAAAAAATTAGTACTTAAATTAGACTACGTCCAAGACATGAGGTACGCCACAGACGATCTGCGCATTCAAGGCATCCTCGAGGTGACGCCGCCGGTGCGGTTGCACGAGGAATTGCCGATTACGGATGCCGCCTCGGAAACCGTATTCAGCGCCCGCAAGGCGGTGCAGGACATCCTGCATGGGCGGGACGATCGCCTGCTGGTCATCTGTGGACCCTGTTCGATTCACGACGTGGACGCCGCGCTGGATTACGCCGCGCGTCTCAAGGCGCTGAACGAGCAGTTGTCGGATTCGCTGTTCGTGATCATGCGCGTGTACTTCGAAAAGCCACGCACCACCGTCGGCTGGAAGGGGCTGATCAACGACCCCAACCTGGACGGCAGCTTCCAGATCAATCAGGGCCTGCGCAAGGCGCGCGGCCTGTTGCTGTCCCTCGCCGACATGGGCATGCCGGCGGCGACCGAATACCTGGACCTGATCAGTCCCCAGTACGTGGCCGACCTGGTCAGCTGGGGCGCGATCGGGGCGCGCACCACGGAGAGCCAGGTGCATCGCGAGCTGGCCTCCGGCCTGTCCTGTCCGGTGGGTTTCAAGAACGGTACCGACGGCGGGCTGCAGATCGCCATCGACGCGATCCGTTCCGCCTCGCAGCCGCATCACTTCCTGTCGGTGACCAAGGAAGGCCGTTCGGCGATCTTTTCGACCTCGGGCAATCCCGACTGCCACATCATTCTGCGCGGCGGACGTGAGCCGAATTACGACGCCAAGTCCGTCCAGGCGGCGACCGCCAAGCTGGTCAGCAGCGGTCTCGAGCCTCGCCTCATGGTCGATCTGAGTCACGCCAACAGCCGCAAGCAGTACGAGCGCCAGGTGGTGGTGGGGCGCGACGTCGCCGACCAGCTGGCCAGCGGCGAGCGGGCGATTACGGGGGTGATGATCGAGAGTCATCTGGTCGCCGGCCGCCAGGACAACACCCCCGGCGAAGAACTGGTCTACGGCCAGAGCATCACCGATGCCTGCCTGGGCTGGGACGCTACCGAACCCCTGCTGATGGAGCTGGCCGAAGGAGTACGCCAGCGCCGTGAACTGCTCAACAAGGGCGGCCGCGAAAGCGCCTGACCTTACCCGCAGCGGAGCCTTTCGCAATGACCGACGCCACGCTCAATATTCGCCGTCTCGATGCCGGCGCGCCCGATTTCCGCGCCCGGCTCGACGCCCTGCTGGCCTGGGAAAGCGTATCCGATGCCGCGGTGCTGCAGACGGTCAACGAAATCATCGCCCGGGTTCGCGCCGAGGGCGACGCGGCGGTGCTCGACTACACCGAACGGTTCGACCACCTGACGGCGGATACCATGGCGGAGCTTGAGCTGCCGCGCGCGCGCCTGGAACAGGCGCTGGCCGCGATCGACGGCGAGACCCGCAGCGCCCTGGAGCGGGCGGCGGAACGGGTGCGCGCCTATCACGAACACCAGCGGTTGGAATCCTGGCGCTACACCGAGGCGGACGGCACGGTGCTGGGGCAGCAGGTGACACCGCTCGACCGCGCAGGCCTGTACGTGCCGGGCGGCAAGGCGGCCTATCCCTCGTCGGTGCTGATGAACGCCATCCCGGCCAAGGTGGCCGGGGTGCCCGAACTGATCATGGTGGTGCCCGCGCCCGGTGGCGAGCTCAACGAGCTCGTGCTGGCCGCCGCCGCCGTGGCCGGGGTGGACCGTGTGTTCACCGTCGGTGGCGCCCAGGCGGTGGCGGCGCTCGCCTACGGGACGCAGACGGTGCCGCAGGTCGACAAGATCGTCGGACCCGGCAACATCTACGTAGCCACGGCCAAGCGCATGGTGTTCGGTGCGGTCGGCATCGACATGATTGCCGGTCCCTCCGAGATCCTGGTGGTCTGCGACGGCCAGACCGACCCCGACTGGATCGCCATGGACCTGTTCTCCCAGGCCGAGCACGACGAGGACGCCCAGTCCATTCTGGTGACGCCCGATGCCGCTTTTGCCGACCGGGTGCTGGCCAGCATGCAGCGCCTGCTGGCCGACATGCCGCGCGCGGACATCATCCGTGCCTCCCTGGAAGGGCGGGCTGCGCTCATCACGGCGCGCGACATGGACGAGGCCATCGAGATCGCCAATCACGTCGCGCCCGAACACCTGGAGCTGTCGGTCGCCGACGCCGAGGCGGTCGCGGGGCGCATCCGCCACGCCGGTGCGATCTTCATGGGCCGCTACACCGCCGAGGCGCTGGGCGATTACTGCGCGGGCCCCAATCACGTGCTGCCCACCTCGCGCACCGCGCGGTTTTCCTCCCCGCTGGGCGTATACGACTTCCAGAAACGTTCCAGCCTGATCGGCTGCTCGCCGACCGGTGCCGCCACCCTGGGCAAGACGGCGCGCGTGCTGGCCGAGGGCGAGGGTCTGTACGCACACGCAGCTTCCGCAGCGTATCGTCTGCAAGACTGAGCCATGAGCCGCTACTGGAGCGACGTGGTGCAGCGCCTGACGCCCTACGTCCCGGGCGAACAGCCGAAGGTCGACGACCTCGTCAAGCTCAACACCAATGAAAATCCCTACGGCCCGTCGCCGCGGGTGCTCGAGGCCATCCGCGCCGAGGTGAGCGAGTCGCTGCGGCTGTACCCCGATCCCGAGTCCGAGCGCCTCAAGCAGGCCGTGGCCGACTACTACGCCATTCGTCCCGGGCAGGTCTTCGTCGGCAACGGCTCGGACGAGGTGCTGGCGCATGTGTTTCATGGCTTGCTGCAACATGCCGAGCCGCTGCTGTTCCCGGATATCACCTACAGCTTTTATCCGGTGTACAGCGGCTTGTACGGCATCGACTACCGCACCGTACCGCTCACCGGGGATTTCCAGATCCGCGTCGCCGACTACCTGCAGCCCAACGGCGGGATGATCTTTCCCAATCCCAACGCTCCCACGGGATGCCTGCTGCCGCTGGCCGACATCGAATGGCTGCTCGAGCGCAACCGCGATACGGTGGTGGTGGTCGACGAGGCCTATATCGACTTCGGCGGCAAAAGCGCGGTGGCGCTGATCGAACGCTATCCCAATCTGCTGGTCGTGCAGACCCTGTCCAAGTCCCGCTCGCTGGCCGGACTGCGCATCGGCCTGGCGCTCGGGTCAAGAACAGCTTCAATTCCTATCCGCTCGACAGGCTGGCCGTTGCCGGCGGGGTGGCCGCTTTCGAGGACCGCGACTATTTCGAACGGACCCGGCAGACCATCATCGACAGCCGGGCGCAGGTCGCGGCGGGACTGCAGGCGCTCGGCTTCGAGGTCCTGCCCTCGGCGGCCAATTTCGTGTTTGTCCGCCATCCCGGCCACGACGCGGGCGCCCTGGCGAGCGGATTGCGGGAGCGGCGGGTGATCGTGCGGCATTTTCGTGACGGGCGCATCGCGCAGTTCCTGCGCATCACCATCGGCACCCCGCAGGCCAACGAGCGGCTGCTGGCGGCGCTGGGCGAACTGATCGGCGGCGTGATGGCGGCACTGCAGGACATCGTTGACTATTGCGATGCCTTGCTGGAGCCGTGGCGGTTTCAGGATTACTGCCCTAACGGGTTGCAGGTCGAAGGGCGCGAGCGGGTGGCCCGCATCGTGTGCGGCGTGACGGCCAGCCAGGCGCTGCTGGACGCCGCGCTTGCGGAAGGCGCTGACGCCGTTCTGGTGCATCACGGTTATTTCTGGCGCGGCGAGGACCCGACCCTGCGGGGCATCAAGCGGGCGCGGCTCGCCACTTTGCTGAACAACGACATCAGCCTCATTGCCTACCATCTGCCGCTGGATGCCCATCCCGAAGTGGGCAACAACGCCCAGCTGGCCCGGCGTCTGGGGCTGGAGGTGCTCGGCACACTCAATGCCGAAGGGGTGGGCAGCCACGGCCGTTTGCCGGGCGCGGTAACCCCGGAGGGGTTCGCGTCGACCCTGGCCGGTGCACTGGACCGCACGCCGTTGCATATCGAGGGTGGACCGGCCTCGATCCGCACCGTCGGCTGGTGCACCGGCGCCGCCCAGGGGTACATCGAGCAGGCGGTCGCGCTGGGGCTGGATGCCTTCGTCAGCGGCGAGATTTCCGAGCAGACCGTCCATGTCGCGCGTGAGGCGGGAATCCACTACTTTGCAGCCGGTCATCATGCCACCGAACGTTACGGCGTACAGGCGTTGTCAGGGCGTCTGGCGGGGGAATTCGGGGTGGACTGGGAGTTCGTGGAGATCCCCAATCCCGTCTAAAAGGTTTCGCTCCAAGGCGCAAACCGTAAATCAATAGCTTAGCGGCCGACGGCCTTGCATGGGGAACATGGGGAGTATTTGGCTGTCGTATCGCGCGCGACGTCCTTCCAGGAAAAACAACCCTGCAAAACTTGACCTCAATGGGAAGTTAGGGGATTCTACCGGGCTTTTGGCGGGCCCTGCTTGCGGTTTCGCCTGGGGCAACATTCTTAAACAACGCCCTCTACAACGCATTGAGAAAGATCAACAGCCTCCATAATAAGTCCTCTCGGGAGAGTGATGATGTCTGAGCAAGCCGTAGATAAAGGCCGGCGTCGGTTTCTGATAGCCGCCACTAGCGTCGTCGGCGGCGCTGGCGTCGTGGCGCTTGCGGTGCCATTCGTATCCTCGATGGAGCCGAGCGCCAAAGCCAAGGCGGCCGGTGCCCCGGTCGAGGTGGATATCTCCAAGGTCGAGCCGGGTCAGCTGCTGCGCGTAGCCTGGCGCGGCAAGCCCATCTGGGTGGTGAACCGCACCAAGCAGATGCTGGAGAACCTGCCCAAGAATGATCCCCGCCTGCGCGACCCGCATTCCAAAGAACCGCAACAACCCAAGTACTGCCAGAACGACCAGCGGTCCATCAAGCCTGAGTACTTCGTGGTTATCGGTATTTGTACGCATCTCGGGTGTTCACCGACCTACCGCCCCGAGATCGCCCCGCCGGACCTGGGCCCGAACTGGCTCGGCGGCTGGCTCTGCCCCTGCCATGGTTCGCTGTACGATCTGGCGGCCCGCGTCTTCCAGGACGTGCCGGCACCGCTGAACATGGTGGTTCCGCCGCACAACTATCTGTCCGATATGCGCATCCAGGTGGGTGTCGATCCTAAAGGAGCTGCCTGATGAATAAGACTCTGACTGCCCTGCTGGGCTGGATCGATGCGCGCTTCCCGCTGACCAAGACCTGGGAAGAGCATCTCTCCAAGTACTACGCCCCGAAGAACTTCAACTTCTGGTACTTCTTCGGTTCGCTGGCACTGCTGGTGCTGGTGATCCAGATCGTGACCGGTATCTTCCTGACCATGAACTACAAGCCGGACGGTGCTCTGGCCTTCGGTTCCGTCCAGTACATCATGCGTGATGTGAACTGGGGCTGGCTGATCCGGTACATGCACTCCACCGGCGCGTCCGCGTTCTTCATCGTCGTCTACCTGCACATGTTCCGCGGGCTGATGTACGGCTCGTACAAGAAGCCGCGCGAACTGGTGTGGATCTTCGGCATGCTGATCTATCTGGCGCTGATGGCCGAGGCCTTCATGGGCTACCTGCTTCCCTGGGGGCAGATGTCCTACTGGGGCGCCCAGGTCATCATCTCGCTGTTCAGCGCCATTCCCGTGGTGGGTGACGATCTCGCGCTGTGGATTCGCGGCGACTTCGTCGTGGCCGACGCCACGCTGAACCGCTTCTTCGCGTTGCACGTCATCGCGGTGCCGCTGGTTCTGCTGCTGCTGGTCGTGGCGCACGTCATCGCCCTGCACGAAGTCGGATCCAACAACCCCGACGGCGTGGAAATCAAGAAGAAAAAGGACGACAAGGGCATTCCGCTGGACGGCATCCCCTTCCATCCGTATTACACGGTGAAGGACATCGTCGGCGTGGTGGTGTTCCTGATGTTCTTCTTCGGCGTGGTGTTCTTCGCCCCCACCGGCGGCGGCTACTTCCTTGAAGACAACAACTTCATCCCGGCCAACCCGCTGAAGACCCCGCCGCATATCGCGCCCGTGTGGTACTTCACGCCGTTCTACACCGTGCTGCGTGCGGTGCCTGACAAGTTCCTGGGCGTGGTGGCCATGTTCGCCGCCATCGTGCTGCTCGCGCTGCTGCCCTGGATCGATCGCAACCCGATCAAGTCGGTACGCTACCGCAACGTGATGTTCAAGTGGCTGCTGGGCGCCTTTGTCCTGGACTTCGTCATCCTGGGCATTATCGGCGTGAAACCGGTGACCACCTTCTTCAAGGAGATGGGTGTGCGCTGGGCCGAGGTCTACTTCCTCTGGTTCTTCGTGATGTGGGCCTATACCAAGCAGCGTTCCAAGGGCTTCGGCATTATCAGCTGGGGCGTGCTGCTGGGCCTCGTGACCCTGTGGGACTTCATGCGCTATACGCCTGATACCCTGCACCTGATGATGAAGGCCTGGTTGATCCCAGCCGTCTTCCTCACCGTGTTCCTGCTGTTACCGGCACTGTTGAGCCGCGTTACTGCCGAGAAAACCGTACCGGAGAGGGTGACCTTCAAATGAACAAGAAACTGATTGCTGTACTGCTGGCCGCCCTTCTGCTTCCGGCGCTTGGCCGTGCCAGTGAGGAGAATGTTCACCTCGACAAGGCCAACATCGACGTGTCCGACAAGGCCGCGCTGCAGCGGGGCGCGAAGTACTTCGTCAACTACTGCCTGAGCTGCCACTCGGCGAAGTACATGCGCTACAACCGGCTGGTCAAGGATCTCGATCTGACGCCCGAGCAGGTGAAGCAGAACCTGATCATGACCAACCGCAAGATCGGCCAGACGATGGAAGTCGCGCTGCGTCCCGTGGACGGCAAGAAATGGTTCGGCAACCCGCCGCCCGATCTGAGCGTGATCGCGCGCCAGCGCGGTGCGGACTGGCTGTACACCTATCTGCGCAGCTTCTACCTGGATCCGTCGCGTCCGACCGGCGTGAACAACGTTGTGTTCCCCAAGGTCGCCATGCCCGACGTGCTCTGGGAACTGCAGGGCTGGCAGGAGCCGGTGTACAAGACGGTGGAGCTTGAGGATGGCCAGAAAGAGCAGGTCATCGATCATCTGAAGCTGGTTGCGCCCGGCAAGATGACGCCGCCGCAGTACGACCAGATGGTGCGTGACCTGGTGACCTACCTCGCCTACATGGGCGAGCCCCGGCAGGTGCTGCGTAAAGAAATGGGTGTTTGGGTGCTCCTCTTCCTGGGCCTGCTGTTCGTGGTAGCCTATCTGCTGAAGAAGGAATACTGGAAAGACCTGCATTAAGGAATCGCGGGGGGCAGGGACGCCCCCTTTCCCGTTCCGATACCTGAGCAGCAGAACAAGGGGAGCTGAACATGGCGTTGATCGCCAATCGTAGATCTGTGATGACCCTGTTTTCGGACCCCCTTTCGGCCGAAAGCCACAGGGCGCGCATTGTACTGGCGGAGAAAGACATCACCGCCGACGTCATCGACATCGACCCGGACAACAAACCCGAGGATCTGGTCGAACTCAATCCCTACAACACCGTGCCGACCCTGGTCGATCGCGACCTCGTTCTGTACGAGACCCGGGTGATCATGGAATACCTCGACGAGCGGTTTCCGCATCCGCCATTGATGCCCGTCGATCCGGTATCCCGCGCGCGCGCGCGTCTCGCGCTGTACCGTGTCGAACGTGACTGGTACGGCATGCTCGACGAGATGGACAAGGCGGATGCGCGTCAAATGCCGCAGCTGCGCAAGATCATGAAGGAAAGCCTGCTGTCGTCGGTGGATGTGTTCCGCGCCAAGCCGTTTTTCCTGAGTGACGAACTGACTCTGGTGGATTGCACCATCGCGCCGGTTCTGTGGCGCCTGCCGCACTACAATATTGATCTGCCGCCTCAGGCCAAGTCCATCGAGGAATATGCCGACAGGCTGTTCAAGCGTCGCTCCTTCCAGATCAGTCTCTCCGAGGCAGAGCGGGAAATGCGCTGACCGCGCCTGCTGATACTGATACCGCTTTGTGCCTACCGTCTACACTCTGGGGACGAACGTTTCGGTTCCCGGGATGAATTGCCGATGACCTCCAGCCGTCCCTATCTTATCCGCGCCATTTACGAGTGGGTTGTGGATAACGGAATGACGCCCTATCTCCTGGTCGACGCAGCCAACGAGGATACCCTGGTACCGCGGGAATTCGTCGAGAACGGCAAGATCGTGCTCAATGTCGGACCCATGGCGGTCAACGGACTCACGCTGGGTAACGACGAAGTCAGCTTCAATGCCCGGTTCCGCGGCGAACCGATGCAGGTGATCGTCCCGGTGCAGCATGTGCTGGCGATCTACAGCCGCGAGAACGGCCAGGGGATGATCTTTTCCGAGGACGGCGACGACGAACCGAATCCGCCACAGGGTGGTGGGAAGGATCGCGGCGACCGGCCGAAACTTCGGGTGGTGAAGTAGCGCTTCGTGCCGCCGCGTGGCGGCGGATTCAGTCTTTGTTGTCCTTGCCGGCCAGGATGTGCTGGTCGATCAGATCGCACAGGCAGTGTATGACCAGCAGGTGCACTTCCTGTATCCGGGCGGTTGAATTCGCCGGCACCCGGAGTTCCACGTCCTGCTGCTCCAGCAGGCCGCTCATCGTTCCCCCGTCGCGTCCGCACAGGGCGATCACCTTCATGCCGCGCTCATGGGCCGCCTCGACTGCATCGTTCACGTTCGCCGAGTTGCCGCTGGTACTGATCGCGAGCAGCACGTCGCCCTTGCGCCCGAGCGCGCGCACCTGTTTGGAAAACACCTGGGTGTAGTCGTAGTCGTTGGCGATCGATGTCAGCGTGGAGCTGTCCGTGGTCAGGGCGACCGCGGGCAGGCCGGGGCGCTCCATCTCAAAACGGTTGAGCAGTTCCGAAGAAAAATGCTGGGCGTCGCCCGCCGAGCCGCCGTTTCCGCAACTGAGGATCTTGCCTTCTCCCTCAAGGCACTCGATCATGACGGCGGCCGCCTGTTCGATCGGTTCCGCCAGTTGCGTGAGCGATCGTTGTTTGGTTTCTATGCTCGCCATGAAATGCTGGCGAATACGTTCTTGTGCACTCATTCGTTCGAATCCTGTGGGTTCTATGCAAACGCATCCCTGACCCATTCCGGTTCGGAACGGTCCGAGAAGGCAATCACGTCGAAACGGGCGGCGGCCTGCGGCGCATGATGCTGAAGATAGTGTAACGCGGCAGCGCGCAAGCGCGCCTGCTTGGCGGAGTCGACACTGACCGCCGCGCCCCCGTAACGTGGATTGCGGCGCTGGCGCACCTCGACAAAAACCACCTGCTCGCCATCACTCATGACCAAGTCTATCTCGCCCTGGCGGGTTCGATAGTTGCGCGTCAACAGGCGCAGGCCGCGGGTTTCGAGATAGCGGTATGCCTCGTCTTCGATGGCGCTGCCGGCACGCTGGCTCGGTGACGGGCTCACGGCTGGCCGTTGCTGCGGTCCGTTGGAATGGGTGCGTTGTCCTCTTCATCCTGCGCGGGCTGTTCCTGGGCGGCACCGGCCAGCTTGGGGCGACCGCCGACGAAATGTGCCCACTGCAGTTCGCGGTGCAGGCGATGCTGCGGATCCATGTGCAGGTTTCCGGTCAGTCCGGAGAAATGCTCATAGTTCTGTTTCGCAAGCCGTTTCAGATAGGGGATGACATCGTAGGCATCGACACCGAGCGCCACTAGGCGCGGGAACTGAGTGTCTGCACGGGGCAGCAGCCTGTCCAGTTTCTGATGCAACGCATGCAGGCCGGCATTCTGGCCCGGCAGCACCCAGGGGATGTCGCAGAACTCCAGCCCGTTGAGGTCGCGGTCGGCCTGGGGATCGGGCACGCCGGCATAGGCGTGGGAGGTCGCGTACACCGGCAGGCCGATGGCGTGGTGAAACTTGATCTGGGGGCGCAACAGGCGGGCGTTGCGCGGTGCGCCGGCGATGAAGACCATGTCGATATCCTGGCGCCGACGCGGTTCGAACTTGGGCGCCACGTGAATGGTGGCCACCAGCTGCGCATAGCGGGTTCTGCTCTGGTCGATGTTGAACGCGCGGCGGATCTGCCGGGAATAGTCGGCACTGTTCGGGTCGTAGTATTCGGTGGCGAGCACCGAGCCGCCCAGGGCTTCGAAGCGTTGGGTGAACGCCTGGGCGAGACGCTGCCCCCATTCGGTCTGGGGTACGAGGACCACCGCCTTGTCATGTCCTTCGATAGAGGCGCGTTCGGCGACCTGGCGGGCCTCGTCCTCCGGCATGAGGCCGAACTGATAAAGATTGGATATGGGGCTGCCGGAGGTGTCACCCTGGCTGGCGTAGTTCAGGGAAAGCACCGGTACGTCGAGGGTGCCCATGGCGGCGAGGGAATCGACGGCGTCGCGGTCGAGCGGGCCGATGACGAAATCGGCGCCGTCCTGTATGGCTTGCCGGTATTTGGTGACGGCGTTGCTCGGGTCGCTGCCCGTGTCGTAGATCTGGATCGCTGGCTTGCTGTTCTGGGGGTTGGACCGGTAGTAGGCGGCCAGAATGCCGTCCAGTACGGCTTCCGACACATGCTGGTACTTGCCGGAGAGCGGCAGCAGGACGGCGATGCGCTGCGGATAGGTTTCGAGTTCCTTCCACTGTGCCTGGAGCTCGCCCGTGATCAGGGGGCTGGCCGGGTGACCGGGGTTTTCCTGCGCCCACAGCGCCAGCTGTTTCTGCAGCGCGCTCAGTTGCGGGGGCGCCGTCTTGCTGATGTAGGCGAGTTCCAGCCAGCCGCGCAATTCACCGCTGGGCGTCTGCGCCGTCCAGTTGAGCAGGTCCTGGGCGGTTGCCCCGGCGAGCAGCTTCCAGATAGCCTTGCGGTCTGCTTCCAGCTGGTCGGCGGGCAGCCGTTTTTCCAGTTCGATGCGGGTCTGTACCGCGGCCAGCACCTGCTGGGCCATCGCCTGGGCGCGCGCCGTGGTATCCAGGATACGGGTTTGCGTGTCGGCAGGCTGGTTGGGACTGACCTGCGGGATGACGTTGAGAGCCGCCAGGGGATGGTGATCGAGCAATTCGAGTTCGGCTTCGAGCAGGCGTTTGTCGATCAGCTGCGCTGGCGTCAGGCGCTTTTCGTCGATCTTGCTCAGATACAGGTGGGCGAGATCGCTGGTTTGGGGCGTCAGGGCCGCGGAAACGGCCTTGAGTTGCAGGTTCTCGCGTTCGGGTGAGCGCGCCTGGTCGGCGAGGCTCATGTACATTTTTGCGGCCTGTTCGGCATAACCCTGCGCCGCCAGCCGCTGCGCCTGTTCGGCGGTGCTGGGCCCGGCGCCCGGGCGCGGCGCCATGCCGGCGCAGGAGGCGAGCAGTAACGAGGTCAGGACAATGAGGAAGCCGCGCTGCAGCGGACGGAGGATGATCATAAGTATCGATACGTATGCATGCGGGTTGAGCGCCACGGATTGTTCCGGCGTCGAGACGACGCAGTATCTTGAACGTCGCCGGGGGTGTCAATGAAGTCCGGAACCTTGTACGTCGTGGCGACGCCGATCGGCAACCTCGGCGATATCACGTCCCGCGCGCTGGAGGTGCTCGAAGCCGTCGATCTGGTGGCCGCCGAGGACACCCGGGTCAGCGGGCGGTTGCTGAAGCATTTCGGGGTGAAGACCCCGTTGCTCTCGGTGCACGAGCACAACGAGCAGGCCCGGATCGAGGCGTTGCTCGGGCGTCTGGAGCAAGGCGAATCGATCGCCCTGATCAGTGATGCGGGTACGCCTCTGGTCAGTGACCCGGGTTATCGTCTGGTGCGTGCGACGCGTGCGGCGGGCTTCCAGGTGGTGCCCATCCCCGGGGCGAGCGCGCTGCTGGCCGCGCTGAGTGCGGCCGGTTTGCCCACCGACCGGTTTGTCTTCGAAGGGTTTTTGCCGCCCAAGCCGGCGGCGCGCCGTCAGCATCTGCAGGGCCTGGCGCGGGAGCAGCGCACCCTGGTGTTCTACGAATCCGCTCACCGGCTGTTGGCCAGTGTTGGCGATATGGCGCAGGAGCTGGGACCGGCGCGGCGTGCGGTGCTGGCACGGGAACTCACCAAACTGCACGAAGAGTTTCACGGAGATACGCTGGGAAATCTGGGGGCGTGGATCCAGGCCGACGCCAATCGACAGCGTGGCGAGTTCGTTATACTGGTCGCAGGGGCGGATGAGGCCGGCGTCGCCGAAGAGGCGCTCGATCCGGATGTGGTGCTGGCGACGTTGCTGGACGAACTGCCGGTCAAGCAGGCCGTACGTATTGCGGCCAGGCTGACGAGCGTGGCGCGCAACGATCTCTACCAGCGGGCCCTGAAGATGCAGCAGCAGAAGGATGGCGCTCCCTAGGGGACTCGAACCCCTGTTTCCGCCGTGAGAGGGCAGCGTCCTAGACCACTAGACGAAGGGAGCGTCGGGTTGGCTATTATAGCGAGCCCCGTCTCCCAGGCAAGGAAATCGACGGGTTGATACAACAACCAGGACACCTCCCGGGAGTAGGCATGGCCGAGAACCACGATAAGGATTTCGAGGAAGGGCGCAAGTTCTTCGAATTCGGAAATTTTGAGGTCGCGGAGGATTTTTTCAGCGAATTGGTCGAGGAGGTCGCCCCCGGCGATCCCCGGTGGGCGCTTTATCGTTCCTGGTTGGGGCTTACCCGTGCCATGCAGAATGACCGGGGTGGGTTGGTGCTGTGCCGCCTTGCGGTGAAGGAAGGGGGTACAGGCCCCGAGTTGCATCACAATCTGGCGCGTGCCGAACGCAAGTTCGGCAACGTCAGCAAGGCGTTACGGGTGATCGAGGAAGGCTTGTCGGCCTATCCCGACGATCCGCCGCTGCTGGACCTGTTGCAGCGCTATGATCGGCGCCGGCCGTTGTCCATCAGTTGGCTGAGGCGGGATCATCCCTTGAACCGATGGCTGGGTGTGGTCAGTTTCCGCTGGCACCGGTATCAGCGTAAAAAGAGGCAGGTCGAGTAAACCACCCTGTGGTATCTTACTTATCCACAGGAGCCGGTCAGGCAGTCGCTGCACCTTCGGGTGTGGAGGAAAGTCCGGGCTCCACAGGGCAGGGTGCCAGGTAACGCCTGGGCGGCGCGAGCCGACGGAAAGTGCAACAGAGAGCAGACCGCCGATGGCCCGTCAGGGTACAGGCAAGGGTGAAAGGGTGCGGTAAGAGCGCACCGCGCGGGTGGCAACACGCCGCGGCACGGTAAACCCCACCCGGAGCAAGGCCGAATAGGGACGCTATGGTGTGGCCCGCACCGCGTCCGGGTAGGCTGCTTGAGGTCGGCAGAGATGCCGATCCCAGATGAATGGCTGTCCACGACAGAACCCGGCTTATCGACCGGCTCCTGATTTTTTATGTACACCTGCTTATGAATATATGTAATCCGCCGGCATGGATTCCCTGCCGGCGCCTTGGCTATACCTCAAGTAATTTCTAGCTTCTGCTCTCAACCCGCTGATTGTTAATACCCTCAGCCAGGTTTGGACTGGATATTTCCCACCTGTAGATGTTTCGCTAAGTCGTTGTCATACAAACAACTTTTACATATTTCTTCCTTGACAGCGCAGGGAATTGCTTCCTATAGTGTGGCGAAGTGGGGAAAAGTGGGGATCGGTGGGGAAATTACCCCGGGTGAGCTGAGCGATGGTTTTTCGCGGCGTCAACAACCTGAACCTGGATGCCAAGGGGCGGCTGGCCATGCCCGCGCGCTACCGTGAGCAGCTGGCCGACACCTGTGGCGGCAACCTCGTCGTGACGGTCGACCCCGACCGTTGCCTGCTGATCTATCCGCTTCCCGAGTGGCTGCAGATCGAACAAAAAATCATGTCGCTGCCCAACATGAACCGTCAGGTGCGCGCCCTGCAGCGCTTGATGCAGGGGCATGCGACCGAGGTCGAATTCGACGCCCAGGGGCGCATCCTGTTGCCGGCCGCACTACGTGAATACGCCGGCCTGGAGAAGCGTGCGGTCCTGGTCGGTCAGGGAAACAAGTTTGAGTTGTGGGACGAAGAGACCTGGAACGCGCAGCGTGAGCAGGTTCTGGGCAGCGAAGCTGACGAGCTGAACGACGCGCTCGCGACCTTATCGATCTGATGGCGCGCGAGGCGCATTTGCCGGTCATGCCCGCCGAGGTGCTGGAAGCACTGAGGCCGGAAGGGAACGGGGTGTTTATCGACGGCACCTTCGGCAGGGGCGGCCATGCGCAGCTGATATTGGAGCGCCTGGGGTCGGCGGGCCGGGTGATCGGAATCGACCAGGATCCGGAGGCGGTGGCGGAAGGCGAGCGACTGGCGTCGGAGGACAAACGGTTTGTAATCGAGCGGGGGTCGTTTGAGATGCTGGCTCGGGTGGCGCGAAAACATGACTGTTTGGGCAGGGTCGCGGGCATTCTCCTCGACCTGGGGGTTTCCTCGCCCCAACTGGACGAGCCCCTACGGGGCTTTAGTTTTATTCAGGACGGCCCGCTCGACATGCGCATGGACCCCGACCGTGGCCCGAGTGCGGCGGACTGGCTTAATACCGCCCCGGAGCGCGAGATCGCCGATGTGCTGTGGCGTTACGGTGAGGAGCGTTATTCGCGACGCATTGCGCGCAACGTGGTTCAGGCCCGGACGACCACGCCGCTGACGCGGACCCGCCAGCTGGCCGACCTGATCCGGCGTTCAGTGCCGCGTCCGGACCCGCACAAGCATCCGGCCACGCGCAGCTTTCAGGCGATTCGCATATTCATCAACGCCGAACTGCAGGCGCTCGAGGCCACTTTGCCGCAGGCGCTGGAGGTGTTGGCCATTGGCGGTCGGCTGGCGGTGATCAGTTTTCACTCGCTGGAAGACCGGATCGTCAAACGGTTCATGCGCGATGCATCGCGACCGCCCCAGGCCCCGCGCGGATTGCCGGTGCCGCAGGCCGCAGAGGTCGTGCCCTTGCGTCTGTGCGGCAAGGCGCGACGGGCGAGCGAAGACGAGATCGCCCGCAATCCCCGTGCCCGCAGTGCGGTGCTGCGGGTCGCGGAGCGTGCGGCATGAGCCCGAAGTGGCAATTGGCCGCCGCCGGTTTGTTGTACGCCGGCTGCGTAGCCAGCGCGCTGGGGGTGGTGGTGAGTCAGTACGAGAGTCGCCAGGCCTTCGCGCAGCTGCAGCAACTGAACAAGGCGCGTGATCGATTGAACGTGGAATGGGGACGCCTGCTGCTCGAACAGAGCACCTGGGCCACCCACGGTTATATCGAAAAGCGGGCCCGTGAGGAGCTGCACATGGAGCTCCCGAAACAAAAGCGGATGGTGGTGGTGAGCCAGTGAGTCAAGGCGCAGCGACAAGCAGCTACCGGGGACGGCGTGTGCTGGTCCTGGTGTTCTTTGCGACCGGGATGGTCGCATTGATCGTGCGCGCCTTCGATCTGCAGGTCGTGGAACGGCATTTTCTGCAGCAGCAGGGCGATGCACGGCATCTGCGCGTGGTGACGATGCCGGCGCACCGCGGCATGATCACCGATCGCAACGGCGAGCCGCTGGCGATCAGCACGCCCGTGGATGCCGTCTGGGCCAACCCCCAGGAAACGCTCGCCGCCCGTAAGCAGTTGCCGAAGCTCGCCAAGCTGCTCGGCATGAAGTACGGCGAGCTTTACCGGCGGCTGAGCGATTTCTCGACTCGCGAATTTGTTTATCTCAGGCGGCAGGTGCCGCCCGATCTCGCCCGCCGGGTCATGGATCTGGGCGTGCCCGGCGTTGCGCTGCAGCGCGAATATCGCCGCTATTACCCGCTGGGTGAGGTGGCCGGCCATGTGCTGGGCTTTACCAATATCGACGACCATGGCCAGGAAGGGCTAGAGCTCGCCTACGAGCACTGGCTGAGCGGAACGCCCGGCGCCAAGGAGGTGGTGCGCGATCGGCTGGGTCACGTGGTCGAGGAGGTGCGCCAGCTGAAGGCGCCGCACCCCGGCCGCGATCTGCGCATCAGCATCGACCGTCGTATCCAGTATCTGGCCTACCGTGAACTGAAAAAGGCGGTGCTGGCCGATCAGGCCCTGTCGGGCTCGGTGGTGGTGATGGACCCGCGTACCGGCGAGGTGCTGGCCATGGCCAACCAGCCGTCCTTCAATCCCAACAATCGTGACGACCTGGTCAGCCGATACTATCGCAACCGTGCGGTGACCGACGTGTTCGAGCCGGGTTCGACCATCAAGCCGTTCACCGTGGCGGCCGCGCTGCAAAGCGGGGCGGTGAATCCGTTGATCAAGATCAACACCTCTCCCGGCTACATCCGCGTGCAGGGCTATACCATCCGCGACGACCGTAATCTCGGCACGGTCGACCTCAAGACACTGCTCGAGAAGTCGAGCAACGTCGGGGCCACGAAGCTGGCGTTGATGATGAAGCCCGAAGACCAGTGGGCCATGCTGTCGCGCGTCGGCTTCGGCCATACGACCGGCAGCGGGTTTCCCGGCGAGCGCAGCGGCGTGCTGACCAGTTACCAGCGCTGGGGTGACGCCGATCGTGCCTCGGCCGCTTACGGTTACGGTCTGTCGGTGACGGCGCTGCAACTGGCCGATGCCTATTGCGTGCTCGCCGACGACGGCGTGCGCCATCCGGCGACGTTTTTGCCGGTGGGCAAGGATCATCCCAATCCCGGCGAGCGGGTGATGCGGGCTGGCATCGCGAAGCGCATCGATCGTTACTTGGAAGCGGTCGTCAGTCCGGTCGGCACGGCCTATGCCGCGCGGGTCGAGGGCTACCGGGTGGCCGGCAAGACCGGCACGGCGCACAAACCGGGCGAGAGCGGCTACGCGCGCGACCGGTATTTCGCCGTGTTCGCCGGTCTGGCGCCGGCGGAGGATCCCCGGCTGGTCGTGGTCGTGGTCATCAATCAGCCGAGCCGGGGCAAGTATTACGGCGGGCAGGTTGCGGCGCCGGTGTTCTCACACATCATGGCCGGCTCGCTGCGCATCCTGAACGTGCCGCCGGACAATCTGCCCAAGAACGTCATCAAGGTCGAGGCGCATCCGAATGGCCCGGGAGGTGCGGCTTGATGGCCGCGCGTCGTACCACCCGGCCCGTGCATACGCTGGCCGCATTGCTGCGCGGGGTGGCGTCGGTCGAATCACGCTACCAGGATGTCGCCGTGGCGGGCCTCGCCTTGGACAGCCGCGGTGTGGAGCCGGGTTACGTTTTCCTGGCCTGTCAGGGATTACATGCCCACGGCCTGACGTTCGCCGCCGAGGCGATTCAGCGCGGTGCCGCCGCCATCGTGTACGAGGCCGTGGACGGATTGCAGCCGCTGCCCGCCGACATTCCCGTGATCGCGGTACCGGGGCTCGGTCAGCGGGTGGGTGAGATCGCGGACCGGTTTTTCGAGCATCCCTCGCGGGCGATGACCGTCATCGGCATCACGGGTACCGACGGCAAGTCGTCCATCAGTCATTTTCTGGCCCAGGCACTGGATCTCGAGCGGGCGCGCTGCGGCGTGATCGGTACCCTGGGGTACGGTCTTTACGGCGAGTTGGAATCCGGAACGCATACCACGCCCGATGCGGTGCGCGTCCATCATGAACTGCGCCGGTTTGTCGACCGGGGAGCGCGCTGGACCAGCATGGAGGTTTCCTCGCATGCCCTCGAACAGGGGCGCGTCAGCGGGGTGGATTTCGACATCGCCCTGCTCAGCAACCTGACTCGCGATCACCTCGACTATCACGGCAGCCATGCCGCCTATGCCGATGCCAAGCGCCGGCTGTTCCACTGGCCGGGGCTGCGTCATGCCGTATTGAATCTCGACGATGCCTTCGGGCGTGCCCTGTATTCGGAGCTCGACGGTCAGGTGGACCGCGTGGGTTACGGATTGGAAGCATCCGCCGGCGATAACGCCGTGCGTGCCGTGGATATTCTCTACGGCCCTCAGGGATTCAGCGGCCGCGTGGAGACGCCCTGGGGCACTGGCGAATTTCAGGCGCCGCTGCTGGGACGCTTCAACGTCTACAACCTGCTGGCGGTGCTGTCGACCCTGCTGGCGCTGGGGGTCGAGCTCAATGACGCCCTGGAGCGCCTGTCGCACACGCGCAGCATTCCGGGACGCATGGAGGCCTTCGGTGGCGGGGCGGGCCAGCCACTGGTGGTGGTGGACTACGCCCACACGCCGGGTGCATTGGCCGCGGTGCTGGAAAGCCTGCGCCCGCTGGCCGAGGGGCGCCTGATTTGCGTGTTCGGCTGCGGCGGTGACCGGGATCGCGGCAAGCGGGCCGAGATGGGCGCCGTCGCAGCCAGGCTGGCCGATGCGGTAATCGTCACCGACGACAATCCACGCCATGAATCCCCCCAGCTCATCGTGGACGAGATCCTGGCGGGCATCACGGGCGATACGCCCGTTGAGGTTGAGCACGACCGGGCTATGGCGATCGCCCGGGCCGTTGCGGACGCAGGCGCTGGCGATGTGGTGCTGGTGGCCGGCAAGGGGCACGAGATTTATCAGCAATACGGTGCGACGCGACGGCCGTTCAGCGACCGCGAGCAAGTGAGTGCGTGTCTGGAGGTCTCCGCATGAGCTGGCTCACCACCGCCGAGATCGCGGCGCTCGCACAGGGTGAGCTGGTGGGTGCCGACGTGCCTGTCGACGGCGTGTCCACCGACAGCCGGCGTTGCGAGGTGCACCAATTGTTCATCGCGCTGCACGGGGATCGTTTTGATGCCCACGACTTCATCGACGGCGGCCTGCAGGCCGCCGCCGTATTGGTCGCCCGGCGCGTGGAGACCGATCTGCCGCAAATCGTCGTTGACGACACCCGTCTCGGTCTGGGGCGTCTGGCCGCGGGCTGGCGCAGCCGGCTGCATATGCCGGTGATTGCGCTTACCGGTAGCAACGGCAAGACCACGGTCAAGGAAATGATCGGCGCTATTCTGGCCACGCGCGGTCGGGTGCTGGTGACCGCCGGCAATCTCAACAACGACATCGGCATGCCGCTGACCCTGCTCGAGGCGCGGCCGTTCCACGACTACGTGGTGCTGGAAATGGGCGCCAACCATTTCGGCGAGATCGCCTATCTGACCCGTATCGCACGGCCGGACGTGGCGCTGATCACCAATGCCGGACCCGCTCATCTCGAGGGGTTCGGCGATGTGGCCGGCGTCGCGCGAGCCAAGGGCGAGATCTTCCAGGGGCTGACGCGCGACGGCGTGGCGGTCATCAACGCGGACGACGCCTATGCCGAGCAATGGCTGGCGCAGAACCGGGGCCGCAGGATCGTGCGCTTCGGGCTGACGCGGCCGGCCGACGTGCATGCCGCCTGGGCGGGAGACGGTATGCCCTTGCATATCGAGACGGCGCAGGGCGGCTGCGAGGTGCGCCTGCCCTTGCCGGGACGGCACAACGCCATGAACGCGCTTGCGGCATCTGCGGCCACCCTGGCGGTGGACGCCACGATCGAGAACGTCCGCACGGGATTGTCCGGCCTGACCAGTGTGCACGGCAGACTGGAGGTGCTGGCCGGGCCCGGCGGCCTGCGGCTGATCGACGACAGCTATAACGCCAATCCCGCCTCGGTCCAGGCCGCCATCCAGTATCTGGCTGCGCTGTCGGGGCCGCGTACCCTGGCGCTGGGGGATATGGCCGAATTGGGTGATGCCGGCGAGCAGCTGCACCAGCGCGTCGGCCAGACGGCGCGCGAGTCAGGCATTGAACGCTTGTATGCAGTCGGTCCCCTCAGCCGCCATGCGGTGGAGGCCTTCGGGTCCGGCGCCAGACATTTCGATGACATCCGGCAACTGATCGAGGCGTTGCAGGTGGAGCTTGCCCCCGGTGAGGCCTTGCTGGTCAAGGGCTCGCGCAGCATGCGCATGGAACAGGTGGTGGAGGCATTGCTGGGACGCACCAAAGAAACCCATCAGGGGCGTAACCATGCTGCTTAGCCTGTTCGACTATCTCGGCCATTACTACCGAGCCTTCAATGTCTTTCAGTATCTGACATTGCGGGCGATTCTCGGCGTCCTGACCGCGCTGGTGATCGCCTTTATCGTCGGACCGGGCATGATCCGCCGCCTGACCCGCTACAAGATCGGACAGCAGATTCGTACCGACGGGCCGCAAACGCATCTTTCCAAGGCAGGCACGCCGACCATGGGCGGTGCCCTGATCCTGATCGCGGTGGCCATCAGCACCCTGCTGTGGTCCGACCTCGCGAACCGTTTCGTATGGATCGTGTTCGGCGTGACCCTGTTGTTCGGGCTCGTCGGCGGCGTGGACGACTATCTCAAACTGCGCTATGGCAACTCGCGGGGCCTGTCGGCGCGTGCCAAATATTTCTGGCAATCGGTGATCGCCCTGGCGGCGGCGCTCATTCTTTATGCGACAGCGCAGGTGCCCGCGGAGACGGTGCTGATCGTGCCGTTTTTCAAGCACGTGCTGCTGCCGCTCGGCTGGGGATACATCGTGCTGACCTATTTCGTGATCGTCGGTTCGAGCAATGCGGTGAACCTGACCGATGGCCTGGACGGCCTGGCCATCATGCCCACCGTCATGGTGGCGGCCGCTCTGGGCGTGTTCGCCTACGCCACCGGCAACTTCAATTACGCCCATTACCTCGGCATTCCCTATGTCCCCGGCGTGGGTGAGGTGGTGGTGTTCTGCAGTGCGCTGGTAGGTGCCGGGCTGGGTTTTCTGTGGTTCAACACCTATCCGGCCCAGGTCTTCATGGGCGATGTCGGGGCGCTGGCGCTGGGCGCCGCGCTCGGCGTGGTCGCCGTGGTGGTGCGCCAGGAACTGGTGCTGCTGATCATGGGCGGGGTGTTCGTGATGGAAACCGTCTCGGTCATCCTGCAGGTCGCCTCCTTCAAGCTGACCGGACGGCGCATATTCCGCATGGCGCCCCTGCATCACCACTTCGAACTCAAGGGCTGGCCCGAGCCCAGGGTCATCGTACGGTTCTGGATCGTGACGGTGATCCTGGTTCTGCTCGGCCTGGCGACATTGAAACTGCGGTGACGCGATGACGGCGACGGCACTCGACATGACGCACGCGATCAACACCCTCATCATCGGTCTCGGAGAGACCGGACTGTCGGTGGCCCGCTATCTGGCCGGGCAGGGGGTGGCGTTCGCCGTGGCCGACTCGCGTCAGGTGCCGCCGCTGCTCGAACGTTTCGAAGCGGCGTATCCGGATGCACCCGTCTATTGCGGCGATTTCGATGCGGCGAACTTCACCGGCTACGGACAACTGATCGTGAGCCCAGGCGTGGCGGTCAGCGAACCGGCCATCCGGGCGGCTGCGGGCGCCGGCGCCGAGGTGCTGGGCGACATCGAGCTCTTCGCCCGGGCGGCACAGGCGCCCGTGATCGCGATCACGGGCTCGAACGGCAAGAGCACGGTCACCACCCTGGTCGGCGAGATGGCGCGCAAGGCAGATCTGGTTGTCGGCATGGGCGGCAACCTGGGTACGCCAGCGCTCGACCTGCTGAGCGACGAGATCGAGCTGTATGTCCTGGAGCTTCCAGCTTCCAGTTGGAGACCACTCAAAGCCTGGCGCCGCGCGCCGCGGTGGTGCTGAACGTGAGCCCCGATCACCTGGACCGTTATGCCGACGTGCCGGCCTATGCGGCCGCCAAGGGCCGCATCTACCACCACGCCGAACATGCCATCGTGAATCGGGAGGACAAGGTCGCCGCCGCGTTGGCGCCGGCATCCGCCGTGAGCTTCGGCCTCGATGCGCCGACCGACGGCAATTACGGCGTTCGGGAGGCCGACGGAGAATCCTGGCTGGCCTGCGGCGAAACCCTGCTGCTGCCGGCGCGCGAGTTGCGTATGGCAGGCCGTCACAACCTCGCCAACGCCCTGGCAGCGCTGGCGCTCGGCGAGGCGGCGGGCCTGCCGCGGACCATCATGCTGGACACGCTGAAGGACTTTGCCGGCCTGCCTCATCGCTGCGAACGCGTGGCGCAAATCGACGGCGTGGACTGGATCAACGATTCCAAGGGCACCAATCTCGGCGCCACTTTGGCAGCGCTGGCGGGGATGCCGGGCAAGGTGGTGCTGCTGGCCGGCGGATTGGGGAAGGGGCAGGACTTCACGCCGCTGCAGTCGGCGTTGCGCCGCAAGGGGCGGGCGCTGGTGTTGTTCGGCCGCGATGCGGGACTGATCGACGCCGCCGTGCACGGCGTGGTGCCCACCGTTCACGTCGGGTCGCTGGAAGCGGCGGTCGATGCCGCGGCATCGCTGGCGCAGCGTGGCGACACCGTGTTGCTGTCTCCCGCGTGCGCGAGCTTCGACATGTTCCGGGGCTACGAGCAGCGCGGCGAGATGTTCATGGAACTGGTGCGAAGGAGGGTGCAATGAGCATACAGGCAACCCGTAAGGACGATGCCAGCCTGACGCCCGTCATCCGGCGCGTGGACCTGCCG
>JARRKE010000012.1 GCA_037388465.1 Gammaproteobacteria bacterium | reverse complement strand
GCGCTTTCCACCCGCCGCGACCCCTGGGTCTTTCTCAAGCGTTTCACCGACGCGCGCATCGCGCTGGGTCACGCCGGCGGCAGCCTGCCCACCGACGCCGTGCTGGAGTTCCGCCTCGCACACGCCAAGGCGCGCGATGCCGTGCATCGTCCGCTGGACGTCGAAGGCCTGCTGACGCAGCTCGAACCGCTTGGCCTGCCGGTGCACCGCGTGCACAGTCAGGCGCCGGACCGCGCCATCTATCTGCAGCGTCCGGATCTGGGGCGACTGTTGAATGAGGGCGATCAGGCTCGCCTGCAAACTGACCCGGCCTCGGCCGTGGGCTGCGACGTGGCCTTCGTGATCGGCGACGGTCTGTCGGCCCTGTCGGTGGAACGGCACGCCGGCGACCTGCTTGCCACCGTCGTCCCCGAACTGCAGCAACGCGACATCAGCATCGGTCCGCTGGTGGTGGCCGAGCAGGCGCGTGTGGCGCTGGGCGATGAAATCGGCCAGGCGCTGAACGCCGAGCTGCTGGTCCTGTTGATCGGCGAACGCCCCGGTCTCAGTTCGCCGGACAGCCTGGGGGTGTACATGACCTGGGAGCCCAAAACCGGGCGCATGGATTCGGAACGCAACTGCATCAGCAACGTGCGGCCCGAGGGACTGCCCATCAGGGCGGCCGCACACAAGCTGCTTTATCTGATCACGGCCGCACGCCAGAAAGGCCTGACCGGCGTAAACCTCAAGGACGAATCCACCACCCTGCCCGACGACGCCGAGGCGCCCGTCATCCTGCCGCCGTTTTAAGGCGCCGATCAGTACCAGGTGGACAGCGAAACCCCCAGGCCGACGTACAGGGCGCGGTGGTTGTAGTCGATCAGACTCTCGCCGTAACCGTTGAAGACCTGTAAATACCCCTTGAGACTGTTCCTGATCGGAAAGGCCCAGTTGAACTCCATGGCTCCGTGGTTCTTGTCACCGCCACGCAGCGAGTGGCGCAGCATCAGCGAATATTCGTTGCCGTCTGATTCATGCACCAGCAATAGATCACCGCGCCCCATGTAATCGCTGATACCGGGGTTGTCGTCGTCGCTCTTGTCCTGGGGAATCCGCACCCAGGGACGCAGCGTGAGGGTCCAGTCGTTGCGCTCCAGGCCCACGGCGAAGGTCACCCGGTTCCAGCTACGCGAGAACGGATCTGAACGGCCGTTGGACTGGTGCAGGATGCCGACGCTCATCAAACGGCTGCGCCAGCCGAAAATGGGATAGTCGGTGGCGAAGACCATCATCACCTCCGGCGCGTAGTCGGTCTCCCGGAAGGGCCGCGAGGTGGCGCCATTATAGAACTGCCAATGGGAGACCTGGGTATAGCCGAACCAGAGATCGCCGTAACGACCGAACACGTTCTGCCAGAGCTTGTCCTTGAAGCTGAGCTGGAATTTCACCTCCACCGGCTGGATATTCAGCGGGCTGGTCACCGTGCGGTCAGGGTTCGGGGAGGAAGGGGTCTTGTTGACGTTGTCGCTGTAGAACAAAGGCAGGATATAGAGCGGCTTGTAGGCCCGGATATTGAAAATCCCCAGCTTGCTTTGCTGGCTCAGCTCCCAGCGGCTGTCGAGCAGGGACCCGGACATGTCCGCCGCCTGCCCCTCTTCCGTGGGCTCGAAAGGAAACAGGTTGTCGGTGTCGGGTTCGCTTTGCGTCTCCGTCTCCGTCTGTTTCCGGCCGAACACGCGGTCGTAGCACTGGAGCCGTGCCGCCGCACCTTCGATGTGAACACAGGCCCTGGGATGGGGATGATGGTGCGTGCCTTCATCCGTCCGCGCTACCTGCGCCGCCGGTGACGGCGGCTCCTGAGCGGCTACCATCAGTGGCAAGCACGAAAGCAGGGCCAGGGACAGAAGCAGCCAGCGTTGCATGAACATCATGACTCCAGTCGACGATGGGTGCGCATCATACCGGGCAATTCACACGATGTCCCTGTATGAAGTCGACACCATTTATTTGGTCGCGTGTTTTTGAATATGCGCGGGATCCCGGCTAGTTTTGAAACTCATCGGCGAAGCGGCTGAGGCTTCCGCCTCACGGTTTGTTTCCCTTAATTTATCTCTTATTTAACATAAAGTTAAATAACTTAGTTAAAGTTATTTTTATGCGAATGGCACGGATGAAGTGAACGCCGTTTCATCACTCGATATCCCGAGCCGGATCGCATTCGCCTTCATGGTCCTGTTCCGGCAGGATCCGACGGTGGACAGCGCGGTCTACTGGTTCATGATGCAAATCGCCATGGTGGTCGGCTTTGCCACCACCTATCCCGCCAACAGGCGGTCGGGGAAGGCGGACATCAAACATGGCATGTAAACTGGGTCGGGACATGCGACACTGATCGACCGATGCCGCCGTGTTTCGGAAAATCGGCCCGGCCATCTGAAATTCAAGGAAACAATTGTTTAATAACAAGCAGTTAAAAAGACTTATTAAAGCAACTAGTCAGGCAAGGATATGGCTCAGCGACCTACCGGAAACCCTTCTCCCGACCTGCGCATCCAGCGCGTGCTGCAAGGCCTGGATCGCATCATCCTCGGCAAGCACCACCAGCTGAAGCTTGCCTTCGCCTGCCTGCTGGGGCGCGGACACCTGCTGATCGAGGACCTGCCGGGGGTAGGCAAGACCACGCTCGCCCATGCCTTCGCCAAGGTGCTGGGGCTGCAGTTCCAGCGCATCCAGTTCACCAGCGACCTGCTCCCCGCGGACATCCTCGGCGTGTCGGTGTTCGACCGCGAAACGGGCGGCTTTCAGTTTCATCCCGGGCCGATCTTCGCCCAGCTGATCCTGGCCGACGAGGTGAACCGTGCCACCCCCAAGACCCAGAGCGCCCTGCTCGAGGCCATGGAGGAACATCAGGTGACCGTGGAGGGCATGACCCGCCCCTTGCCGGAACCGTTTTTCGTCATCGCCACGCAGAACCCACGCCATCAGATCGGCACCTTCCCGCTGCCCGAATCCCAGCTCGACCGCTTCCTGATGCGCATCGAACTGGGCTTTCCCAATCAGCATGCCGAGCGCGCCCTGCTGATGGGACAGGACCGGCGCGACCTGATCGAGTCCATGGAACCGGCCATGAGCGAGGCCGACCTGCTCGGCCTGCAGGCCCGAGTCCGGCAGATCCACGTGGCGGAACCCATCGTCGACTACGTGCAGGCCCTGCTCGCCGCCTCGCGCGAACCGGGACGCTACCGCGAGGGCCTCTCGCCCCGCGCCGGTCTCGCCCTGCTGCATGGCGCCCAGGCCTGGGCGCTGATCGAAGGTCGCGATTTCGTCCAACCGGAAGACGTGCAGGTCATCCTGCCGGCCGTGGCGGGCCACCGTCTACGCCCGGTCGACGACAGTCAGCCCGTGGAAGCCCTCACCCGCCACCTGATCGAGTCCGTCGCCGTCGCCTGACAATGGCATTAAGCGCCCTGCTCTCCCCGCTGCAGGAGCGGTTCGTCCGCTGGATCACCCGTCACGAACGGACGGCCAGCCAGGCGATCCGCCTGCACCGCCGGCGCATCTACATCCTGCCGACCCGCCACGGGCTGTACTACGGCCTGCTGGTATTCGTCATGCTGCTGGGCTCGATCAACTACAGCAACAGCATGGCCTTCATCCTGACCTTTCTGCTGGCCAGCCTGGGCGCCAACGCGATGTGGCAGACCCATCGCAACCTGCTGGGTTTGAATATCCGCTTCAACGGCGTGGCGCCGGTGTTCGCGGGACAGGAAGCGGTGTTTCACTACCAGATCGAAAACCCCACACGCCGAGTCCGCTACGCACTCGCCCTGCAATGGCAGGAGGGCCCGCTCAGCGTGTTCGACGTGCCGGCAGAAGATAATGAAACCGCCGTGCTGCGTGTCCCCGCGACCCGCCGCGGCCGGCTGGAACCCGGCCGGTTCCGCATCCTGAGCCGCTATCCGCTCGGCCTGTTCCAGGCCTGGAGCTGGCTGAGCTACGACAGCGCCTGCCTGGTCTACCCGCGCCCCATCACCACCGACCGCCCTCTGCCGCGCGCCGCCGGCAGCAAGCCGGGTGAAGGCCAGGCCGGCCAGGGCAGCGAGGATTTCAGCGGCCTGCGCGATTACGCCGAAGGCGACCCGCTGCGCCACGTGGCCTGGAAGGCGGCGGCGCGCAGCGACGACCTGCTGACCAAGCAGTTTCACGGCGCGGGGCGCGAGGAGGTCTGGCTGGACTGGGGCGTGCTGCACGGCATCGAACCCGAGCTGCGCCTGTCCATCCTGTGCCGCTGGGTGCTGGATGCCGAGGCGGAGGGGCTGCGCTACGGCCTGCGCCTGCCCGGTATCGAATACGTACCGGACCACGGCGAGGTGCACCGCGACCACTGCCTGCGTGCCCTGGCATTGCACGACCTCCCACGCGGCAACGCGGCATGAGTCAGGCCGCCGCCAAACCGAGCCTGGAGCTGCGTCCGCTGCCGCCACGCGCGCTGCAGTGGCTCATGCTGGCCGTGGCACTGGCCGTGGTACCGCATTTGTTCTTCACCGCACCGGTATTCGCGATCGGCGCCCTGCTCGGCCTGGGACTGCGCGCGTGGCTGGCCGGCACGCAGCGCGGCCTGCCCGGGCGGGGCCTGCTGATCCTGCTCGGGCTGCTCGCCCTGTTCGGCGTGGTCGCCTATTTCCACAAGCTCACCGGGCGCGATCCCGGCGTTGCGCTGCTGTTGCTGATGGTGGGATTGAAGGCGCTGGAAACCCGCAACCTGCGCGACTGCATGCTGGTCGCCTTTCTCGGCTATTTCATCGTCATCACCGGCTTTTTCTACAGCCAGTCGATCCCCGCCGCCCTGTACATGACACTGGTGGTGGTGGCGCAGACCGCCGCGCTGATCGGCCTGACCCAGAGTGAAAGCGGCAGTCCGAAGGAACGCCTGCGCACCGCGCTGTGGCTGCTGGTGCAGTCCATCCCCATGATGATCGTGCTGTTCCTGCTGTTTCCGCGTCTGCCATCCCCGCTGGCCGGTCTGCAGCAGAACGAGCAGATCGCCAGGACCGGGCTTTCGGACACCATGACGCCGGGCGCCTTCGCACAGCTGGTGCAATCCAATGCGGTGGCATTCCGCGCCACGTTCCGGGGAAACCCGCCGCCCGAAGCGGCACGCTACTGGCGCGGGCCCGTGCTGTGGTTCTACGACGGGCGCACCTGGCACATGACCCACGAGCGCGGCATGACGCCCGAGCGGCTGCAACGCACCGCCGATGCGATCCATTACACGGTGATGATGCAGCCCACGAACAAGCACTGGGTGCTGGCGCTGGACATGCCGGGCGCGACCTCGGACGCGCAGATGACCGCGGACCACATGCTGCTGACGCAGCATCCCATCACCGACGTGCACCAGTACACGGTGACCTCTTATCTCAAATACACCCTCGACCCCAAGCTGACAAAGTATGAACAGCGCCTCGCCCTGCAGCTGCCGCGCAATGCCGCGCCCAGGGCCCGCGCCCTGGCCGGACGCTGGCGTGCGGCCGCGTCCGACGACGCGGCGGTGGTGCGCGATGCACTGAACTACTTCCACACCCAGGGTTTCAGCTACACGCTTTCTCCGCCGCCGCTGCAGGGCGATCCGATAGACGACTTCCTGTTCGGCACCCGCAGCGGGTTCTGCGAATACTATGCCGGCAGTTTCGTGGTGCTGATGCGCGCCGCGGGCATTCCGGCGCGGGTGGTCACCGGCTACCTGGGCGGTGAGTACAATCCGTTGGGCAATTACCTGCTGGTGCGCCAGTCGGATGCGCACGCCTGGGCGGAGGTCTGGCTTAAAGGACGCGGCTGGGTGCGGGTCGATCCGACCGCCGCGGTATCGCCGGAACGCGTTTCGGAAGGCATCGGCGGCGCGCTCGGCAATGCGGCCAACGTGCCCTCTTTCCTGCGTCAGGACTACCGCACCTCGC
Organism: Gammaproteobacteria bacterium; assembly: GCA_037388465.1. NCBI lineage: Bacteria > Pseudomonadati > Pseudomonadota > Gammaproteobacteria > Gammaproteobacteria bacterium. Next base: position 47,828 of record JARRKE010000012.1, on the reverse strand, counting down.
TGATGAACCGGCTCAGCATGGTGTGGGACAGCGTCAATTTCTACTGGAACGACTGGGTGGTCGCCTTCGGTCCGGAAAAGCAGCGCGAGCTGCTCGAGCGGCTCGGCCTGGCCGGCTACGGCCCGGCCGCGCTGATCGGCGGCATGGTGGCAGGACTCGCGTTGCTGCTAACCCTCTACGCCGGCATCTTCGCCTGGCGCAACCGGCCCGCGCGCCGCACACCACTTGAGCGAGTCTACGCCGGTTTGCTGCAGCGCCTGGCCCGACTGGACATCCAGCGCCAGCCTTACGAGGGCCCGACCGATTTCATCCGGCGGGCCAGCCGGCAACTGCCCGCATCGGCACAGGCGCTGCGTGCCATCAACGACCTGTACGTCCAGGCCCGCTACGGCCATGCCGCCAATGACACGGCCATCGCGGAACTCAAGCGGCGCATCGCCGCCCTGCGGCTCGAGCATTAAGCCGGCCATAAAAAAAGGCGGCCCGATGGCTGGGCCGCCCCCACTGACTCCGGCAGAGACCTGATCCGTCAGGCCGTTTTCTGCTCGGGAGTTGCCTCGTGTTTGCTCTGGTAGTCGTGGATGGCCGCCTTGATGGCGTCCTCCGCCAGTACCGAGCAGTGGATCTTCACCGGCGGCAGCGCCAGCTCTTCCGCGATCTGCGTGTTCTTGATCTCCCCCGCTTCCGTCAGGGTCTTGCCCTTCACCCATTCGGTCAGCAGGGAGCTGGAGGCGCTGCCCACGTTGCGCGGGTTTTCGTAGTGGTCGATGACTTTGTCGCTATAGGCCATGGGGTCCTCCGTTGTTCAGTTGGGGCGGCAGCTCAGTGCGCCACCCATTCGACGCTTTTCAGTCCGTTCGTCCACCGGCGTATCGCCGCATAGTCCAATAAATCATCAGATTGAGGTCACTACCGCTCATAGCCACCTCACGCGGCTGTGCTGTTGAACATCATATAGTGGCGATGGGAATCGTAATCCTGCCGCTCGGCGATCTCACGCACCTCGGGACGGTCCATGAATTCAGCCAGCGTGATGCCGTCGAGGAAGTCGTACAGACGCTGGCTCAGATCGTTCCAGAGCTCGTGCGTCAGGCAACGCTCGCCTTCCTGGCAGTCCTCATTGCCGCCGCAGCGGGTGACGTCCACCTTTTCATCCACGGCATCGATGATCTGGGCGATGGTGATCTGATCGGCAGGTCGGGCCAGCCGGTAGCCGCCGCCAGGACCACGCACGCCCTCGACGAGCTTGTCACGGCGCAGCTTGGCGAACAGCTGCTCCAGATAGGACAGCGAGATGCCCTGGCACTGTGAGATGTCGGCCAGCGTTACCGGCCCGATCCGGTCATGAATCGCCAGATCCAGCATTGCGGTAACGGCATAACGGCCTTTGGTCGATAACTTCATGTCTCTCACCCCGACTTTGACGGTGTACCAAATTACGAGTTGGGTAGATGCTTTATACAATTGTTGACCAAACTAGTCAAGAATAGTTCCAGCCGTAAGACCTACACCGAATACAGGTATTTTTCATTTAATAACAGGTAGTTAAACGATATTCCTGAGAAGGAATATCAGGCTAACTGAGGGAGAAATTGAGAATAATAGTCAGAATTACCAGGCTTCAGGGCGAAGCCGTGATTCTGGCGCAGGCAATAGGACAACCACTTGTAGAGAAAGCGGTTCAGGCGCCATTTGCACAACAGGGCGCTTTGCTCGGGATGGCGGAGCACGTCCTCGGTCGAAACCACCCCGCCCTTGTCATTGCAGTAGCGGCTCATGACTTCAACCTGACGGGCGTCGTGGTAGACCCGCAGGGTCAGGTCCGGGCGGGGCGTGAGCTCGCCCGCCTCCTGAAAGTAATAGGTCAGGTTGAGCGTGGTGGTGTACTTGCAGCGCTCGAGAACGTGCAAGTACAGTGGCAATGCATCCGGCACCGCCGAAACTGACTCGTCCGGCAGGGCATGGATATCGCCGCAGAGACAGCGCAGACGAATATAATTCGCCTCATACATCTCCATGAGCGCCGCGAAACTCTGGGGTCTCGGACTCTCGCAGCTTCGGCAATTGAGTGTAATCTGCATGGCAGAATCTTAGCACGGCCCATTCACAGCCAACATTCATCCAACATGAACATCGTCACCCGCCAGACCACTCCGTTTACAGACCAGCGTCCGGGGACTTCCGGACTGCGCAAATCCGTCACCACCTTCAAACGCACCCACTATCTGGAGAACTTCGTCCAGTCCCTGTTCGATACCCAGACCGGGCTCCGGGGCGGCCTGCTGGTGCTCGGCGGCGATGGCCGATACTACAACCGCGAGGCCATCCAGACCATTTTGCGCATGGCCGCCGCCAACGGCATAGGGCGGGTCATGGTCGGCCAGAGTGGCCTGCTTTCGACGCCGGCCGTCTCGGCATTGATCCGCAAATACCGCGCCCAGGGTGGCATAGTCCTCTCGGCCAGCCACAACCCCGGCGGTCCCCAGGGCGACTTCGGAATCAAGTACAACGTGGCCAACGGCGGCCCGGCACCCGAAGCCGTCACCGAGGCCCTGTACGAATACAGCAAGGGCATCAGCGTCTACCAGACCCTGGACAGCGGCCATATCGACATCGACCACCCCGGGCAGCACCAGTTGGGCGACATGGCGGTCGAGGTGATCGATCCGGTGAACGATTACGCGGAGCTGATGCAGGAACTGTTCGACTTCGACCAGATCCACCAGCTGTTCAACTCGGGACTGTTCGGCATGCGCTACGACGCCATGCACGCCGTCACGGGGCCGTATGCGTTACGGATCATCGAGCAGATCCTGGGTGCCCAGCCGGGAACCGTTCTGCGCGGCCAGCCCCTGCCCGACTTCGGCGGCGGCCACCCCGATCCGAACCTGACCTACGCCAAGGAGCTGGTGGAGATCCTGTTCGGCCGCGATGCCCCGGATTTCGGCGCCGCCTCGGACGGGGACGGGGATCGCAACATGATCCTGGGCCGGCATTTTTTCGTTACCCCCAGCGACAGCCTGGCAATACTGGCCGCCAACGCCCACCTGGTGCCCGGTTACCGCAACGGCATCGCCGGCATCGCCCGCTCCATGCCAACCAGCCAGGCGGCGGATCGGGTCGCCGACAGCCTGGGCATCGAATGCTTCGAAACCCCGACCGGCTGGAAATTCTTCGGCAACCTGCTCGATGCCGGCCGTGTCACGCTGTGCGGCGAGGAAAGCTTCGGCACCAGCTCCAACCACGTGCGCGAAAAGGACGGCCTGTGGGCCGTGCTGTTCTGGCTCAACCTGCTGGCGGTGAAGCAGGAACCGGTGGAAAAGATCGTGCGCGACCACTGGCGGCGCTTCGGCCGAAACTACTACACCCGACACGATTACGAAGGCGTGGAAACGGACGGCGCCAACGCGCTGGTCGAACACGTACGCGCCCAGTTCGGCGAATTGCAGGGCAAACGCTTCGGCGATTACAGCGTGGCCTACGCAGACGACTTCGCCTACACCGACCCCATCGACGGCAGCACCAGCGAACACCAGGGCCTGCGCATCGGTTTCGAGAACGGAGCACGCATCGTCTACCGCCTTTCCGGCACGGGTACCAAGGGCGCAACCCTGCGGGTTTACATCGAGGAATACGAACCGGATGTGGAAAAGCAGAGCCGCGATACCCAGAAGGCATTGGCGGAGCTTATCCACCTGGCAGACCACATCGCCGGTATTCAGCATCATACTGGGCGGGAACATCCGACGGTGATTACCTAACGTGAGGAGTGAAGCGTATGGCGTCAGGAGGGAACGTGAACGACCGTCAGGGATGAGGTGAATAGATACACCTCACGCCTTACCCCTTTACGCCTCACCCTCTAAAACGTATTCACCACCTCGGCCACACCGGGCACCTTGGAGCGGATCAGGCGCTCGACCACATTGCGCAGATCCAGCGTCGCACGCGGACAGCCGACGCAGGCACCCTTGAGGCGCACGTGCACGGTGCGATCGACGATGTCGACGAATTCGATGTCGCCGCCGTCCTGCATGAGGATGCGGCGCGCCTCTTCCACGGCCGCCCTCACCTTCTCCTCGTCGATCGGCTCTTCGGCGGGTGCCTCCCCGGCCTCGCGCGCCGCCAGGGTCTGCGCACGGTCGATACGCAGGGCGAGCTCGACGTCGAGTTCTTCGATGGCGTCGAGTTCGTCTTCCGTATAGAAGTGATCGGGATCCTGGCTGAGAAGCTGATCCAGCTGTTCCTGAACGGTCGGCATGTCGGTATTCACGGGGCAACAACGAACAAGAGCCGATTATACCGCGGGCTCGTAGGTGGCCGCGTTATCCCTCAGGCTGCATGGGGTCTCGCACGGGGCGCCCGGCTTCGCGGCGCAGCCGGATGCGCAGGCGGCGCATGATATCCGCGTCCACCGCATCGCGGAACAGCGGCAGGGTGATGTGCCGCCGTTTGTCACCGAACCTGAAATTCAGGATGACCAGCCATGGGCCCACCCAGGTATCGTCGCACAGGGTTGCCGGCTGCCATGGCAAACCGGGACCCGCAACTTTCCATTGCCCGTCCGCATCCCATGCCGCTTGCGTGATCACGGTCTGGCGGCGACGTCCGACAGTGGCGTACAAGGAGCCGAGCACCAGGCATTCCAGCGGCAGCGTGAGGTAAAGCGTGAATCCGGCAAGCAAGACGGCGAGCGCGGCAAGCAGGTGCAGGCCCAGCGTCCAGCCCAGCAGCCAGCGGGACGGGCGGGGTTCAATGCGCAGCGTGGGCGCGGATGGCCTCAACGACATGTCTCAATACCGGATCGGCCGTCTGCATGCGGCCCATGAGGATTTCCAGCAACGTCTGGTCGGGATAGTCGAGCAGGCGCAGAAAACCGGCCTGCCCCGTTTCGTCGAGTTGATCGTAGCCGCGCTCCAGAAACCCCCGCAGCATCAGATCCAGCTCCAGCATGCCCCGCCGGCAGCGCCAGGCGAGTCGTTCGCGCTCGCCCATTACACCGACTTTTTCAGCATCCGCTTGCGGATATCGCCGATCGCCTTGGTCGGATTGAGGTGCTTGGGGCAGACCTGGGTGCAATTCATGATGGTGTGGCAGCGGTACAGCTTGTAGGCGTCGTCGAGCTGTTCCAGGCGTGCGTCCGTTTGCTGGTCCCTGCTGTCCTTGATAAAGCGTGCCGCCTGCAGCAGCGCCGCCGGGCCGAGGAACTTCTCCGGATTCCACCAGTAGGACGGGCATGCTGCGCTGCAGCAGCCACACAGGATGCACTCGTACAGACCGTCCAGTTCGGCACGATCCTCCGGCGACTGCAGGCGCTCCACCTCGGGTTCCGGGTCTTCGTTGATCAGGTAGGGCTGGGTCGAGCGGTACTGATGGAAGAAATTCTCCATGTCCACCACCAGGTCACGCACCACCGGCATGCCCGGGAACGGACGGATCTCGACCGGTTCCTTGAGCGAGGCGAGCGGCGTGATGCAGGCCAGGCCGTTGCGACCGTTGATGTTCATGCCGTCTGAGCCACACACGCCTTCCTGGCAGGAACGGCGGAAGCTGAGGGTCTCGTCCTGCTCCTTCAGCTTGATCAGGGCGGCCAGCAGCATCATGCCCGGTTTGATTTCCGCGTCCGGCAGCTCGAAGTCCTGCATGTAGGGCTGCGAATCCTTTTCGGGGTCGAATCGGTAAATCGAAAAGCGCATCAGTACACCCTCTCCTTCGGCGGGAAGCTGTCCACGGTAAGCGGCTTGGTCCGCACCGGCTTGTAATCCAGCGAGTCGGTCTGCAGGTTGTAGAGGCTGTGGCGCATCCAGTGGGCGTCGTCGCGCTCCGGATAGTCGATGCGCGAATGGGCACCGCGGCTTTCCTGGCGCGCCAGCGCCGAGGTCGCCGTGGCCAGCGCGCAGTCCATCAGGTTCTCGGTTTCCAGCGCCTCGACCCGGGCGGTGTTGAACACCCGGCTGTGGTCCTGCAGCCGCGCGTCCTTGAGGCGTTCGGCCAGTACCTTCACCTTGTCCAGCCCCTCGTGCATGACATCCTCGCGGCGGAACACGCCGAAGTGTTCCTCCATGGCGGTCTGCAGTTCTCGGCGGATCGCCTCCGGCGCTTCACCCTCGCCCTTGGCGTCCCAGCGCGTCAGGCGCGCCATCGCCCGTTCCACGCCCGCTTCGTTCAGCGGACGGTGATAGCGGTTTTCCGCCAGGTGCTCGATGATGTGATTGGCCGCGGCCCGCCCGAACACCAGGATGTCGAGCAGGGAGTTGCCGCCCAGGCGGTTGGCGCCGTGCACGGACACGCAGGCGCACTCGCCCGCGCCGTACAGTCCGAACACCGGCTCCTCGGGGGTGTCCTTGACCGGCACCACCACCTGCCCATGGCGGTTGGTGGGAATGCCGCCCATGGTGTAGTGGTTGGTCGGATAAACCGGGATCGGCGCATCGATCGGGTCGATGTGCAGGAAGGTCTGGCACATGTCGCGGATGCCGGGCAGGCGCTGCTTGATGACGTCGGCGCCGAGATGGTCGAGCTTGAGCAGGCAATGATCCTTGCGCGGTCCGCAGCCGCGGCCTTCCTTGACCTCCAGATAGATGGCGCGGCTGACCACGTCGCGGCTGGCGAGATCCTTCACGTGCGGAGCGTAGCGTTCCATGAAACGCTCGCCCTCGCCGTTGACCAGATAACCGCCCTCGCCGCGCGCGCCCTCGGTGATCAGCATGCCGCGCCCGGCGATGCCGGTGGGGTGGAACTGGAAGAACTCCATGTCCTGCAGGGGTACGCCGGCCCGCAGCGCCATGCCCATGCCGTCGCCGGTGTTGATCACTGTGCAGGATGGCGTGACCGGTGCGGTCGGCCGCGGCGCAGGTGCGCACGGCCTGGTCGCCGCCGAAGTTCTGGCTCTGGCCGCCGAAGGCGCGCTGGTAGATCTTGCCGTCGTCGAGACGGGAAAACGGCACGCCCGAATGCTCGAGCTCGTAGACGACCTTGGAGGCGGCGCGGCACATGTACTCGATCGCGTCCTGATCACCCAGCCAGTCGCTGCCCTTCACCGTGTCGTACATGTGCCAGTGCCAGTTGTCCGGCAGCACATTGGCCAGGGCGGCATTGACGCCGCCCTGGGCGGCGACGGTATGCGAGCGTGTCGGGAAGACCTTGGAGACGACCGCAACGTTGGCCTCCGCGTGGGCGAGCTGAAGCGCGGCGCGCAGACCGCCGCCGCCGGCACCGATGATCAGGGCGTCGAATTTTCTGCGGGTGATATTCATACGAGCACGACCTTGAGCAAGACGAGTCCGGCCCAGAGTCCGCAGCCGACCAGAAACAGCGCGATGGCGAACAGAACGAAGAGCCTGAGGATGAAGGGATGGATGTAATCGAGAACGACGTCGCGGATGCCGACCCACGCGTGCAGCAACAGCGCGACGTAGGCCAGCGAGACGGCCAGCAGCATGCCGGGCTCGCCGATCCACTGGCGCCAGGCACCGTAATCGCCGGGCGGCGCCAGCAAGGTATGCAACGCGACGTAGATGACGAACAGGGCCAGGTACACCGCGCTCATGCGCTGCACCACCCAGGCCCGCAGACCGCTCAGGACGCGATTCATTTCAGCCACCCCCAGGCCGCCAGCAGCAGCGCGATCGCCACGGCGCTGACGACCACGGTCCAGGCGGTGCGGCGCGCCGTCAGCCGGTCGACGCCGAGGTCAATGTCGATGAAAAGGAAACGGATACCGGCAAGCAGGTGATGAACCAGCGACCAGAGCACAAGAATGGTGAACAGGGCAATCCACGGTTTGTTAAACAGCTCGACCGCCTTGCCGTATCCCGCCGGACCGCTGAGCGAAAGGTCCAGGGCGTAGATCGAGAAAGGGATCGCCAGAAACAGCAGCACGCCGCTCACTCGGTGCAGAAAGGAGGTTATGCCCGTAATTGGCAGCCTGATCTTGAACAGGTTCAGGAATACCGGCCTGCGTGCTGGTGGCATTGCGCTCCTCCGCCCCTAGGGGTTTTTATTATGAATGAATAATATATTAAACACTATAACATGACAGTCGTTTGCTTGGACAGTGCCCGGCTGTCATGGTTTGGCCCTTACTCCAGTCGGTATGATGAACTAACATAGCTGATTGTAAGAAACCATGGCCTTAACTCAATGAAACCGGAATGGAAAACCTTCCTGGCAGATGCGGGCGCGGAATTCGAGGATGACCACGTCGCGAATTTCGGCAACCCGGAGCGCGAAAAGCGCGTCACCACGACCGGTACCGTCATCTGCGATCTGAGCCATCACGGACTGATCGCCGCATACGGCGACGAGGCCCAGGCGTTTCTCCAGGGTCAATTCAGCAACGATGTCCATCAGGTGGGCGATACGCACAGCCAGTTGAGCAGCTATTGCAGCCCCAAGGGGCGCATGCTCGCCCTGTTCCGCCTGTTCATGCTGGACGGGACCTATTATCTGAGGCTGCCGCGCGAGACGCTCGAAACCACGCTCAAGCGGCTGCGCATGTATGTGCTGATGAGCAAGGTCACGCTGGAGGACGCCAGCGATGCGCTGGTGCGCATCGGTGTTTCCGGGCCCGACGCCGAGACGGAGCTGTCCGCGGTGGTCGGTACGCTGCCCCGGACGGTCGACGAGGTCGTCAGCGGCAAAACCTATACGGTTATCCGGATCAACGGGCCGCACCCCCGCTTCGAGGTCTACGGCCAGCTCGAGGCCATGACGCGCCTGTGGGATGCGCTCAACGTACACGGGGCTCCGGTGGGTGCCTCTTCATGGGCACTGCTGGACATCCTGGCCGGCGTCCCGACCGTTCACCCCCAGACCAGCGAGGCCTTCGTCCCGCAAATGGCGAATCTGGAACTGATCGGTGGGGTGAGCTTCAAGAAGGGCTGTTATCCCGGCCAGGAAATCGTGGCACGCATGCAATACCTCGGCAAGAACAAACGCCGTATGTACCGCGTGCATATCGGCGCGGAGACACGCCCCGCGCCGGGAGAGGAAATCTACGCCAAGGATCAGGGGGAGCCCGTCGGCAAACTCGTCGACGCCCAGGCACATCCGGACGGCGGCTACGAGGGGTTGGCCGTATTGCTGATCAGCGCGGCCGAAACCGGGGAACCGCTGCGCCTCGGCACGAAGGGGCCCGCCGTCGAACTCGGCACCCTGCCCTACGACATACCCGCCATCGCCAGCTGACGCTGCCATCACAATCAAATCAACACTAGGCAAGAGAGAGATGACATGAGCGAAAACATCGAATCCGTCCTGCACGAAACCCGCACCTTCGATCCGCCGGAGTCCTTCGCCGAGCAGGCCCGCGTCCAGGGCCCGACCCTGGTGGAGCTGTACCGCAAGGCCGAGGAGGACTACGAAGGTTTCTGGACCGAGCAGGCAAAAAAAGAGATCGACTGGCACAAGCCCTTCACCGTCGGCCTCGATTCGAGTAACGCCCCTCATTACGCCTGGTTCACGGACGGGCTGGTCAACGTTTCCTACAACTGCCTGGACCGCCATCTCGCCGAACGCGGCGACAAGGTCGCCATCCGCTTCGAAGGCGAGCCGGGCGATACCCGCCTCATCACCTATCGCGAACTGCATGCCGAGGTCAGCCAGTTCGCCAATGCCCTCAAGGCGCAGGGCATCGAAAAGGGCGACCGGGTCATCATCTACATGCCCATGGTGCCGGAGGCCGTGGTCGCCATGCAGGGCTGCGCCCGTATCGGCGCCATCCATTCCGTCGTGTTCGGCGGCTTCTCCGCCGAGGCCCTGCGCGACCGGGCTAACGACGCCCGGGCCAAACTGATCATCACCGCCGACGGCGGTCATCGCGGCGGCCGGGTGGTCGAACTCAAGGCCGCAGTCGACAAAGCGCTCGAGCACGGCTGTCCGACGGTCGAAAAAACCATTGTGTTTCGCCGCAGCGGCGAGGACATCCCCATGGTCGAGGGTCGCGACCTGTGGTGGCACGACGTCATCGAGGGGCAGAGCACCGAATGCGAACCTGAATGGGTGGAGGCCGAGCACCCGCTGTTCCTGCTGTACACCTCCGGCTCCACCGGCAAGCCCAAGGGCATTCAGCATTCGACCGCCGGTTACCTGCTGAACGCCATCGTCACCAACAAATGGGTCTTCGACCTGCACGATAAGGATGTCTTCTGGTGCACCGCCGACGTCGGCTGGATCACCGGTCACACCTACATCACTTACGGTCCGCTGGCTGTCGGCGCCACCCAGGTGATGTACGAGGGTGCGCCCACGGTACCGGACGGCGGCCGCTTCTGGAAGGTCGCCCAGGATCACGATGTGAGCGTGTTCTACACCGCGCCGACCGCGATCCGCGCCCTGATGAAGTTGGGCGACGATTTCCCCAATGCCTACGATCTGTCCAAGCTGCGGTTGCTGGGCACCGTGGGCGAGCCGATCAATCCCGAGGCCTGGATGTGGTACCACCGGGTGATCGGTCAGGAGCGCTGCCCCATCGTTGACACCTGGTGGCAGACCGAAACCGGTGCGCACATGATCGCCCCCCTGCCCGGCGCGACCAGCCTCAAACCCGGCTCCTGCACCATGCCCCTGCCCGGCATCGACGCCGACGTGGTCGACGAGCACGGCAATTCCATCACCGAGCCCGACAGAGGCGGTTATCTGGTCATCAAGAAGCCCTGGCCGTCCATGCTGCGCACCGTGTGGGGAGACGACGAGCGTTATCGCAAGACCTACTGGCCGATGTTCGACGGCAAGTACTACCTGGCCGGGGACAGCGCCCGGCGCGACGCCGACGGCTATTTCTGGATCATGGGCCGCATCGACGACGTACTGAACGTCTCCGGCCACCGCCTGGGCACCATGGAGATCGAATCCGCCCTGGTCGCGCATGATGCCGTCGCGGAAGCCGCCGTCGTCGGTCGTCCGCACGACATCAAGGGCGAGGCCATCGTCGCCTACGTTATCCTCAGGGGCGAACGTCCCACCGGCGATGCCGCCACCAAGATGGTTGACGAGCTGCGCGACTGGGTGGCGGAGGAAATCGGCCCCATCGCCAAACCGGACGAGATCCGCTTTGCCGACGGCCTGCCCAAGACACGCTCCGGCAAGATCATGCGCCGTCTGCTGCGCACCATCGCCCGCGGCGAGGAAATCACTTCCGACACCTCCACCCTGGAGAACGAACAGGTGGTACTGCAGCTGCAGGGCAAGGCGTAAGCACGCACCCTATGCCCGCCCCGGCTCCGCCGGGGCGGGTATTTTTATGCCTGACCGGAACCGTCGCGGTGGTCAGGCGGGATCGCGTTCGTCCTTGCGGACGGGGTTACGCAGAGTACCGATACCTTCGATCTCGACCTCCACCTGGTCACCGTCCTGCAGCCACACCGGCGGCTTGCGCGCGAAGCCCACGCCGGCCGGCGTACCCATCACGATCACGTCGCCCGGATACAGGGTGCAGCATTGCGACAGCACCGACACGGTTTCGGCCACCCCGAAGATCATGTCGGCGGTATCGGCATCCTGCATGACCTGGCCGTTCAGACGCGTGGTCAACCGCAACCCGGCCCCGCCGGGCGGCAGCTCGTCGGCGGTGACGAACATCGGGCCGAAGCCGCCGGTGGCATCGAAGTTCTTGCCCAGCGTCCATTGCGTGGTCTTGAACTGGTAATCGCGCGCCGAGGCATCGTTGAAGCAGCTGTAGCCGGCGACATAGTCCAGGGCCCGCGCCTGCGGGACACGACGCGCGGCGCGTCCGATGATCAGCGCCAGCTCGCCTTCGTAATCGAGCTGTTCGGTGCACTGGGGCAGCAGCAGCGGCTGTTCGTGGGCGACCAGGGAACTGGCGCTGCGCACGAACACGGTCGGCGATTCGGGTTTTTCGAAGCCGCCCTCGTCCGCGTGTGCGGCGTAGTTCAGCCCCAGGCAGAAGTACTTGCCGGCATTTTCGCTAACCGGGCGAAACGTCAGCGATTCGAGGGGATGCCTCTGCAGGGTCACGGCGCGTTTGACCGCATGTTCGATATACTCGAACGCCGTACCGTCCGAGTGCAGCAGATCGACCAGGTTGTCAGGCAGGGCGGGGTCGGCCGCCTTGAGCGGAATGACCTCGTCTCCGTCCAGCACGCCGATAGTCGACCTGCCCTGATCCTCAAAAGCAACAAAACGCATGTCGTTTCACCCCCCTCATGTATTGATCGTTATCCTGTTTTATTACGCCCGCACCGGTCTGCCACGGCCGGATGCACCGGGTGGCGGCAAATTCTAAAATTGTTCCTATAGAGCAAGCACAACCAGCCATGGCCAATCACTCCATGAACGCCGTTTCGACCACAGTGGAAATCGAAGGTGCCGACGGGGCATTACAGCATTATCCCGATCCGATGGCCCTCATGGTCGCCTGTGCCGGCGATTACAGTGGCCACAAACCGATGCAGCTCGGCGAACCGCTTGCCGCCAGCCGGCTTTCCGGCCGGCCCGGTTATCTCTATCGCCGCGACGATATCGAAATCGTATTGACGCGCGATGAGCTATTGCGCCTGATTCTCAATGCCCTGACACCGGACGAATTTCGTAAACTCCGTGAGCTGTTCGGGGCACTAAACGAAATCGGCCCTGAATTCTACGATCAGGACAGCGGCAAGGCGCTGCAGCCGAAGGTCAAGGTACCCCAAGACTGACATGGATGCACTCGAACGAAAACTGATCGACTGGTACCGGCGCGACGCAATCCAGGCCAAAGGCTGGGCGCCGCGCCTGTTCTGGCTGCCGGGAACAGACGGCACCCCCTATGGTGCCCTGAAGGTGGACGGTCGCGAATTGGAAGTTCTGTTCGCCACGATTCTCGGGGAACCCTCCGAGTGCAAGGCACTGCTGGACGAACAGGCCGGCGGACGCGGCACCTTCCTCGCCGCGAATGCCCGGCGCCACGAACTGCCCTTGCTGACGCCGCACCCGGCATGATTCGCGAAAGCACCTTTCGGCCGCCGCGCTGGTTCCGCAACCCCCATCTGCAGACACTCTGGCCGGTGCTGTTCAAACCCCGCCCGAAGCTGCCCCTGCAGCGTGAGCGGCTTGAGCTGCCGGACGGAGATTTCCTGGACCTCGATTGGGGACCCGTGCGTCAGGGTCCGCTCGTGCTGGTACTGCACGGACTGGAAGGCTCGATTCGCTCGCACTATGCCAGCGCGATCATGCATGCCCTGATCGAAGCGGGCTATACGGCGGTGCTGATGCATTTCCGCGGCTGTTCGGGCGAGCCCAACCGGCTGCCCCGCGCCTACACCGCCGGCGACACCGTCGATCTGGCGCAAGTGGTCGAGGTGATCAGCTCGCGGTACCCCGGCAAGCCGCTCGCCGCGATCGGCTATTCCCTGGGCGGCAACGCCCTGCTCAAATGGCTGGGCCAGACGCGGGATGCAAACCCGTTGACCACGGCCGTGGCCGTCTCGGTACCCTTCGACCTGAGTGCGGGTGCCCGGCGCATGAAAAAGGGTTTTTCCAGGCTGTACCAACGGCACCTGGTGGGTCGTCTCAAACGAACCATACAGCGCAAACAGCGGCTGGGCCTGATGGGCCGGGATCATCAGCCCTCCCGGCTGCGCAATCTGCACACCTTCCTGGAATTCGACGATGCGATTACCGCGCCCCTGCACGGTTACCGGGACGTGCATCATTATTATGGCGATGCCAGCAGCCGGCAGTATCTCAAAGACATCAGCCGCCCGACGCTGATCCTGCACGCCGAGGACGATCCTTTCATGTTTCCGGATAGTGTACCGAACGCCGAGGAGCTCTCCGCCACGACAGAGCTGGAACTCGCCCGTTACGGCGGACATGTGGGATTCGTCGCCCACCCGCTGCGCATGAAGCAGCACGGCTGGGTGGAAAAAAGCGTCCTGGACTGGCTGCACCGGCATATCTAAAACCGGCGCAGCCGTGGGGATTCCCCGTTGAGGAAGACTCAAAGCATCGAGATCACGGTGCCCTGATACATGACCTTGCCGGTCGGCTGCCCGGTCGGCGAACCGCCCCGCGGTTCCATGCTGACGGCAAGCTCGGCGGTATGGTCCAGGGCCTGCCAGTCTGCACGGGTCAGATGAATCCTGCTTTCCTGGCCGCGGGACAGCACGGCCATGGACACCGCCTTTTTGGTGTTCTTCATGATGCACCAGAGCTGCATGTCCTCGTCCTCGGGCATCTTCGGTTTGTGCATCATCTTCACGGTGAGCATGTTGGTTTTGTGATCGGCGGTCGCGACGATCATCGGCTTGTGGTCCTGCGAGTTCAACACCACCACAAAGGCCGGCGTGGCCCCGCCCGCCGGCGGTCGAACCAGCCAGACACCGCCCAGCACCAACACCAGTGCCAGCGAGGCGAAGGTGGCCGTACGCCAGAATCCCAGGCTGGCCAGCCAGCCGATGCCCGGTGGTTTTCGGACCTCCGGCAGGTCGCGTTGCACGGCATGCCATACGTGCGGCGGGGGTTCGGTCGGCGGCAGGTCTTCCACCAGGGGATGCAGTCGCTGCTCGAGCACCTCCACGGCATGGCGGATATAGGCGCGTTCCTCCATGAGCTGGACAAAGCGCCGCCGGGCCGGGCCGGTCAATGTCCCCAGCACGTACTCGGCGGCCAGCGCCTCGTAAACTTCGGGCTTCTGATAACGCTTCATTCCAGACACTCCCGCAGGCTCTGCATACCGCGGCGTATCCAGGCCTTGATCGTGCCCAGCGGCGTCTGCAGCCTGTCGGCCAGTTCGGAATGGGTAAGCCCATGGTAAAAGGCGAGCAGTATGCTCTGCCGCTGGGATTCGGACAGCGCCTCCAGGCAGCGCATCAGGGCCGCCCGATCGCGTCCGCTGGCGACCGAATCCAGCGGACCCGGCTCCTGGCTTTCGAAGGCCATGTCCTCGAACTCGACGTCGACCTCCGCCGGCGCAGATTTCATGCTGCGCAGCAGATCCAGGCAACGGTTGCGCAGGATGCTGGACATCCAGGTCATCGGGGCGCCCTTGCCGGGGTTGTAACTCGCGGCATGGCTCCATACCTTGACGAACCCTTCCTGCAGGGCGTCCGCAGCCAGGCTTTCATTGCGCAACAGACGCAGGCATACGGTATACAGGCGCGGCGATGCGAGCCGGTAAAGGCGCTCGAATGCGCGCCGGTCGCCCTGGCCGCAACGTGCGAGCAGATCGCTGAGTTCATCTTGCATGAAAGATCCCTTGCTTCGGCCAGCGGAGGCCCGGACCGGGCCCGCTTCGCCCCCGCGTGCGGGCGGCATAGGCCATCGCCTCTTTTTCGCGAACATAACAGAATTTGAGGCTGCAATCCGCATGATGTACCTCAACACTGCCGATCCCGGCACCTCCCGGGCAGTCCGTCACACTAGCCTATACGCAAAAGCCGGGGCACTGGATGCCGGCCGGCGCCTGCAACGGGCACAAAAAAGGCCCCCGCAGGGGCCTTTTCCGCATTCGAAGGTCAGGTTCGCTTACTGAACCGCCTTCATGCTGAGGCGGATCCGCCCCTGCTTGTCGATTTCCAGCACCTTGACCTTGACGATATCGCCTTCGGACAGCTTGTCGCTGACGCTGGCGACGCGCTCTTCGGAGATCTGGGAGATGTGCACCAGGCCGTCGCGTCCGGGCAGGATGGTGACGAAGGCGCCGAAGTCCATGATCTTGGCGACCCGGCCTTCGTAGATCTTGTCGACCTCGACGTCGGCGGTGATCTCCTCGATCCGGCGGCGAGCCTCCTCGCCGGCCGCACTGTCGACCGAGGCGATCTTGACGGTACCGTCGTCCTCGATGTCGATGGTGGTGCCGGTCTCCTCGGTCAGCGCACGAATCGTGGCGCCGCCCTTGCCGATCACGTCGCGGATTTTCTCCGGATTGATGCGCATGGTGATGAAGCGCGGTGCGTAGGCCGACATCTCCTCGCGCGGCGCGCTGATCGCCTCGGCCATCTTGCCCAGGATATGGATACGGCCTTCCTGGGCCTGGGCCAGCGCCGTTTCCATGATCTCGCGGGTGATGCCGTCGATCTTGATGTCCATCTGCAGGGCGGTCACGCCGTCCTGGGTACCGGCCACCTTGAAGTCCATGTCGCCCAGGTGATCCTCGTCGCCGAGAATATCGGACAGCACGGCGAACTGGTCCCCGTCCTTGATCAGGCCCATGGCGATACCGGCCACCGGCGCCTTGAGGGGTACACCGGCATCCATCAACGCCAGACTGGTGCCGCAGACGGAGGCCATGGAGCTGGAACCGTTGGATTCGGTGATCTCGGAAACCACGCGGATCACGTAGGGGAAGTCGTCCCCCTTCGGCATCACGGCCTGCACGCCGCGCTTGGCCAGACGACCATGGCCGATCTCACGGCGCTTGGGCGAACCGACCATGCCCGTCTCCCCGACGCAGTAGGGCGGGAAGTTGTAGTGCAGCATGAAGTGCTCTTTGCGCTCGCCTTCGATGGCATCGATGATCTGCGCGTCACGGGTGGTGCCCAGGGTCGCGACCACGATGGCCTGGGTCTCGCCGCGCGTGAACACGGCGGAGCCGTGGGTGCGCGGCAGAACGCTGGTACGAATGCTGATCGGGCGCACCGTGTTGTTGGCGCGGCCGTCGATGCGCTTTTCGCCGGCCAGTACGCGGCCACGCACGATGCGCTTTTCGAGCTTGCCGAAGGTTTCCTTGACGGCCTCGGCATCGGGACCTTCGCCCTCTTCCACCGCCAGCTTCTCGACCACGGCCTGACGCAGCTCGGCGACGCGGTCCTGGCGCTGCACCTTGTCGGCAATCTGATAGGCGGTGGTCAGATCGGCCTCGCAGGCACCGGCGACGGCCGCAACAAGGGATTCGTCGGCAGGTGCCGGCGTCCAGCCCCAGGAGGGGTTGCCCACCTCGGTCGCCAGCTCGTTGATGACCTTGATGACGGTCTGCATCTGTTCGTGGCCGTACATGACCGCGCCGAGCATGACCTCTTCGGAAAGCTCCTGCGCCTCCGATTCCACCATCAGCACGGCCTTTTCGGTGCCGGCGACGACCAGATCGAGCTGGGAATCGGCCAGTTCCTGCTTGGAGGGGTTGAGCAGATATTCACCATCCCGGTAACCGACGCGGGCGGCGCCGATCGGGCCCATGAAGGGGGAGCCCGTGATGGCCAGTGCGGCGGAGGCGCCGATCATGGCCGGGATGTCGGGATCGACTTCCGGGTTGACCGACATGACCGTGGCGATCACCTGCACCTCGTTGGTGAAGCCCTTGGGGAACAGGGGGCGCAGCGGCCGGTCGATCAGGCGGCAGGTCAGCGTCTCTTTTTCGCTGGGACGCCCTTCGCGCTTAAAAAAACCGCCGGGAATTTTACCGGCGGCATAAGTGCGTTCCTGATAATTGACCGTGAGGGGGAAGAAATCACGGCCCGGATCGGCCTCTTTCTTCGCCACCGCCGTCACCAGGACCACGGTGTCGCTCATGTTGACCATGACCGAACCGGTGGCCTGACGGGCGATCTCGCCAGTCTCCAGGGTCAGCGTATGGGAACCGTATTGGAAAGACTTTTTGATAGCTGTCACGTTGCTCAACCTTACCTCTTTGGATTTATCGACGCAGACCCAGGGAACCGATCAGTTCCTGATAACGGCTGACGTCCTTCTTCTTGAGGTAGTCCAGCAGCTTGCGGCGCTGGTTAACCATCTTCAGCAGGCCACGGCGGGAATGGTGATCCTTCTTGTGGGACGCGAAGTGGCTGGTCAGGTGCTCGATGCGAGCAGACAGCAGGGCCACCTGCACCTCGGGGGATCCGGTGTCACCAGCAGCGCGCTGGTATTTCTTCACGATATCGGTTTTTTGTTCGGCGTTCAGAGACATGCTCTCAATACTCCAAATACGGGTTCCTGAAAAAGGGCCGAATTCTAGCACGGAAGTGGCAATTTTGGTAAGAAAATCTGCCTCATACGCGATGAGACATCAGACGCTGGGGTGCCACCCAGCCGCCGCCCAGGGCGCGACCGATGCCCAGAAAGCGCTCACCCGGGCCGAGCAGGCAGAGCAGCCCCGCCTCGGGGGCATCCGGGTTGCGGATGCGCCGCCCCTGCCGCAGCTCGGTCTCCAGCGCCTGATCCAGGCGCAGGCTCGGCCAATGGGCCAGCGCCGACTGCATGGGGATCAATGCGGAGTCCAGTTCGCCGGCCTCGGCGAGATCGGCCAGTTCCGCCAGGGTGTACATGCGCGGCGCGTCATAAGGCGCGACGCCGACACGGCGCAGCAGTGAGACATGGGCGCCGCAGCCCAGGGCGCGGCCGAGGTCCTCGACCAGGGTACGGATGTAGGTGCCCTTGCTGCAGCGCACGTCGAGCATCAGGCGGTCGTCCGTGCGCGACAGCAGTTCCAGGGCGAGAATGGTCACCCGGCGGGGCTGACGCTCGACCACCTCGCCTTTGCGGGCCAGCTCGTACAGGCGCCGTCCCTGATGCTTGATGGCCGAGTGCATGGGGGGGATTTGCTCGATCTCGCCGCGAAACCCGGCCAACGCGGCCTCGATGCAAGCCTCGTCCAGGGCGGGCACGGCATGGCGCTCGATCACCTCCCCTTCGGCATCGCCGGTATCCGTCACCACGCCGAGCTGGGCCTCGGCCTGATAATGCTTGTCGGCATCCAGCAGGTAGGAGGAGAGCTTGGTGGCCTCACCCAGACAAATCGGCAACAGGCCGGTGGCCAGCGGGTCCAGGCTGCCGGTGTGACCGGCCTTGCGGGCGTTGAACAGGCGTTTGACGCGTTGCAGGGCCTGGTTGGAGGAAAGCCCCCTGGGTTTGTCGAGCAACAACACCCCGTGGACGTCCCGACCCTTGGCTGAGGAACGACGCATACTGGTTTGCGATTCGGTTTCCGGTTGAAGGGGATCAGTCGTCCGGATCGTCGTGCCCGGTGTCCTGCCGATGAAGTTTGGCCAGCAGTGCGTCGATGCGCGCGCCCTTTTCTCCGGTATCGTCGTAGATGAACCGCAGCTCGGGAATCACCCGCAGGTGCAGCTGCCGCCCGAGCAGGCGGCGCAGGAAACCGGCGGCGTGATTCAGCGCCTTGCCGGTCTCCTTGACGTCGCCGTTACCCAGCAGTGTGAAGAACACCTTGGCGTGCGAAAGATCGCGCGACACCTCGACCTCGGTGATGGTCACCATGCCGACCCGGGGGTCCTTGACCTCCTCGCGCAGCAGCTGGGCCAGATCACGGTGGATCTGCTCGCCGATACGCAGGGTGCGCGAATATTCCTGGCTCATTCAGCGCCGTGAATCAGAGGGTACGGGCGACTTCGATGCGCTCGTAGACCTCGATCTGATCACCGGGACGGACATCGTTGTAGTTCTTCACCGCGATACCGCATTCGGTGCCGGTGCGGACCTCGTTCACGTCGTCCTTGTGGCGACGCAGCGATTCCAGCTCGCCCTCGTAGATGACCACGTTGTCGCGCAGTACACGGATGGGATTGCCGCGGCGTACCGAACCCTCGACCACCAGACAGCCCGCGACCGCACCGAACCCGGAGGCCTTGAACACGTCCTTGACCTCGGCGACGCCGATGATCTCTTCGCGCAACTCCGGCGAAAGCAGGCCGCTGAGCGCCTGTTTGACGTCATCGATGACATCGTAGATCACGCTGTAATAGCGGATGTCGACACCGTGCTCCTCCGCGAGGCGGCGTGCGGCGCCGTCGGCACGCACGTTGAAGCCGATGATGAAGGCCTGCGAGGCCACCGCCAGGTTGACGTCGGATTCGGCGATACCACCGACCCCGAGGGACACGATCTTCACCTCGACCTCGTCGGTGCTCAGCTTGGTCAACGAGTCGCGCAACGCTTCGGCACTGCCCTGCACGTCCGCCTTGATCAGCAGGTTGACGGTCTGCTTCTCGCCTTCCTGCATCTGGTTGAACAGGTTCTCGAGCTTGGCGGCCTGTTGCGAAGCGAGCTTCTGCTCGCGCGACTTGGCGCGACGGAAATCGGCGACTTCACGCGCCTTGCGCTCGTTCTCGACCACCATGACGTCGTCACCGGCATTCGGCGTGCCGGACAGGCCCAGCACCAGCACCGGGGTGGAAGGCCCGGCCTTTTTCACTTGGTTGCCGTTCTCGTCGAACATGGCGCGCACGCGACCGAATTCCTCGCCGGTGAGCAGCATGTCGCCCTGATTGAGGACGCCGCGCTGTATCAGCACGGTGGCCACGGGACCGCGTCCCTTGTCCAGTGAGGATTCGACGACCACGCCGCTGGCCGGACCGGTATCAG
Source organism: Gammaproteobacteria bacterium (assembly GCA_037388465.1). Classification (NCBI taxonomy): domain Bacteria; kingdom Pseudomonadati; phylum Pseudomonadota; class Gammaproteobacteria; species Gammaproteobacteria bacterium. The sequence goes on along the minus strand of JARRKE010000012.1, from coordinate 27,575 downwards.
GCGCCTTCAGCTCCAGCACCTCGGACTGCAGCAGCACCGCATCGAGCAGATCGTCGACACCCTGGCCGGTCTTGGCGGAGACGTTCACGAACATGGTGTCGCCGCCCCAGCCTTCGGGGATGACCTCGTGCTTGGAAAGCTCGGTCATCACGCGTTCCGGATCGGCCTCCGGCTTGTCGATCTTGTTGACCGCCACCACGATCGGCACGCCGGCCGCCTTGGCGTGCTGGATGGCCTCCAGGGTCTGCGGCATGACGCCATCGTCGGCGGCCACGACAAGAATGACCACGTCGGTCACCTTGGCGCCGCGGGCGCGCATCGCCGTAAAGGCGGCGTGGCCCGGCGTATCCAGGAAGGTGATCCCGCCCTTGTCGGTTTCGACGTGATAGGCGCCGATATGCTGGGTAATGCCGCCGGCCTCGCCTTCCACCACCTTGGCGCGGCGAATGTAGTCGAGCAGCGAGGTCTTGCCGTGATCGACGTGCCCCATGATGGTGACCACGGGGGGACGCGCGGACTCGGGGCGTGTCTCTTCTTCCGTTACGGTGATCAGGTCGGCCTCGACATCCGTCGCCTGCGCCGCCTTGGCAATATGCCCCATCTCCTCGACCACCAGCGTCGCGGTGTCCTGATCCAGGGTCTGGTTGATGTTGGCCATCACGCCCATGCCCATCAGGGCCTTGAGCACTTCGCCGGCCTTGACCGCCATGCGCTTGGCCAGATCGCCCACGGAGATGGCCTCGGGGATCTCGACCTCCTGTACCACGGGCGCGGTCGGGCGCTCGAAACCGTGCTTGCCGACCGCAACGGCCGCCGGCGTCACGGCGCGCTTCGGCTTTTTGCGCCGACGCCCGCTCTTGTCCGTGGCCACGTGCAGTTCCTCGCGACCGTAAAGGGTAGGCTCACCGCGTTCGCGCGTCTTGCGGGATTTGCCCCGTCCACCGGCCTTTTCCTTGGCCGCTGCGGGTTCGGCAGCGGCGGCCTTCTCGACACGCGCCTTCTCGGCTTCGGCCTCGCGACGGGCCTTTTCGGCCTCGGCCTTGCGCTGCGCCTCTTCGGCAGCGGCCTTGCGCTCCTCTTCGGCCTTGCGCTGTGCCTCTTCGCGCGCCTTGCGCTCCTTTTCGAGCATTTCGGCCATCTGCGCGGTCTTGCTCTTACGCGCAGCGGGCTTCGGCTCGGGGGCCGGTTCTGGCGCAGCCTCGGGCTCGGGAGCCGGCTCGACGGCAACCGGTTCTTCCTTCGCTACCGGCTCGGCCTTAGGTTCCGGCGCCTTCTCGGCGGCCGGCATTTCGGGTGCCTCGGGCGCCGCCGGGGGTGGCGTTGCTTCGACCTCCGGCTGCTGTTCGGCTTCCGAGGGACGTTTGACGTAAGTACGCTTGCGGCGCACCTCGACGTTGACGGTTTTTGCACGCCCCTGGTTTCCGGAAACCTTGATTTCCGAAGTCGTTTTGCGGCGCAGCGTGATCTTGCGCCCCTCGCCAGCGGCTTTGCCATGCGCTTGACGAAGATGCTCCAGCAGTTGCATCTTCTCCTCTTCACTGACGCTCGCGTCGGGATCATTGATCGCGAGACCAGCCTCTTTCAGCTGCTCAAGCAGGCGGTCGACTGGTGTGCCGACGACGTCCGCAAGTTGTCTGACAGTGACCTTAGACATCTTGGCTGTCCTCCGTCGGTTTATTCATTCTGTGCTTCGCCCTCAAACCAGGGGGCACGGGCAACCATGATCAGGGCCGCGGCTCTTTCCTCGTCCATGCCTTCAAGCTCGAGCAGGTCATCCACTGCAAGCTCGGCAAGATCTTCCTGCGTGCATACGCCGCGCTCTGCCAAGGCATAGGCAAGCTCTTCCGTCATGCCCTCGAGATCGAGCAAATCCTGAGCCGGCTGCTGCTCGCCCAGCGCTTCTTCGCTCGCAATCGCCTTGGTCAGCAAGGCATCGCGTGCACGCTGACGCAGCTCCTCGACGATGTCCTCGTCGAATTCCTCGATCTGCAGCAGCTCGGAGGTCGGCACATAGGCGATTTCCTCGACCGAGGAAAAACCTTCCTGCTGCAGAATGATGGCGACCTCTTCGTCGACGTCCAGCTGTTCCATGAACTGCTGCTGGATGTCCTTGGCCTCGGCTTCGCTTTTCTCTTCCGCCTGCTCGATGCTCATGACGTTGAGATCCCAGCCGGTGAGTTCGCTGGCCAGCTTGACGTTCTGGCCGCCGCGGCCAATGGCCTGTGCCAGCTTTTCATCCTCGACGGCGATATCCATGCTGTGCGAATCCTCGTCGATGACGATGGACTGCACATCGGCGGGCGACATCGCGTTGATGACGAACTGGGCCGGATTGTCGTCCCACAGGATGATATCCACCCGCTCGCCGGCGAGTTCGTTGGAGACCGTCTGTACACGCGAACCGCGCATGCCAACGCAGGCGCCCACGGGGTCGAGGCGCGGGTCGTTCGAACGCACGGCGATCTTGGCGCGCATGCCGGAATCGCGGGCCGCGCCGAGAATATCGATCACGCCCTGCCCCACTTCGGGCACCTCAAGCTTGAACAGCTCGATCAGGAATTCCGGCGCGGTGCGGCTGACGAACAGCTGCGGGCCGCGCGGTTCGGAACGCACCTCGTAGAGGAAGCCGCGCAGTCTGTCGCCGTTACGCACGGATTCACGCGGGATCATCTGCTCGCGCGGGATGAACGCCTCCGCATTGGCGCCCAGGTCGAGATAAATTCCGCTGCGCTCGACACGCTTGACGGAGCCCATGATCAGCTCGCCGACGCGATCCTGATAGGCGTCGACGATCTGCGCACGTTCCGCCTCGCGCACCTTTTGCACGATGACCTGCTTCGCGGTTTGCGCGGCAATGCGGCCGAAGTCCACGGACTCGATCGGTTCCTCGATATAGTCGCCGATCTGGATATCGGGATGATCCTTCGCCGCATAGCTGTACAGGATCTGCCGCTGCGTGCTTTCGAAATCGGGATCTTCGTCGTCCACGACCTGCCAACGGCGGAAGGTGTCGTAATCGCCGCTGGTGCGGTCGATCGCGACGCGCACGTCGACATCTCCACCGTGCTTTTTACGCGTGGCGGAAGCAAGCGCCGCTTCGAGCGCCTCGAAAATGATGCTTTTGTCTACACCCTTTTCGTTGGAGACGGCATCGACGACCAACAGGATTTCTTTGTTCATGTCCAGATTCTCCGCAACGAATGCCTTAGAGCTCCGGTATCAGCCGCGCGCTTTCCACTTCGCTCAAAGGGACCTCATACGTTTGTCCATCAATTTCAAGGGCCACCTGTTCACCGGTAAGACCGAGCAGGCGACCCTTGAAGTTCCTGCGCCCGCCGTGAGCTCTGAGCAGCCTGAGCTTCACCAGCGCACCCGCGAATCGCTCGTAATGCGCCGGCCTGAACAGCTGCCGGTCCAGCCCCGGCGAGGAGACTTCCAGCGTGTAAGCGCCACGGATCGGCTCTTCCACATCCAGCAAACCGCTGAGATGCTCGCTGATCAGGGTGCAGTCATCGAGCGTGATACCGTCGGGCGAGTCGATAAACACCCGCAGCAGGCCCTCACCGGCGCCTGCCCGGTATTCGATACCCCACAGCTCATACCCGAGGTGTTCCACCACGGGTTCGATGAGCGCCTCTAATCTGTCTGTTTCCGGCACGATCCCGTCCGCCACCGGCGGGTTGTCTTCTAAATCAATAAGTTAAAAAGCGGCCTACGGCCGCCAGCTAATAAAAAGGCCCCATGAAGGGGCCGTTTTAATTCTTGGTAGCGGGGGCAGGATTTGAACCTGCGACCTTCGGGTTATGAGCCCGACGAGCTGCCAGACTGCTCCACCCCGCAATCGAGGCTGTGCATTGTACGGATACGCTCGGATAAATTCAAGAAGATGCGGCAATCACTTAGCGTTGATTGCTAGCGGAACTTCTCAAACCGCCTCAACCACCGGTACGCGGCTGGCGATGCTTGAGGTGGTGGCTCAAATCGTAGCGATAGATAAACCCGGGCAGCGCGAAGACGACGAACAGCGAGGCCGTGACCACGTAAAACACCCACCCTTTGTGGTAGATCTCACCGGTGTAACGCTGCTCCAGGCCCAGCCCAAGCCCGCCGATGACGAAGTACAGGACCAGCCATTCCAGCAGGCGCAGCCAGGGAGACTTCGGGTTACGGGGTTTGAAGACGAAAAAGATACGCTCGCTCAGCCAGGGCAGACTGGCCGCCACGAGCGCGATCGCGAGGTAAATCCAGATAACGGCGGTTTCGGTCACGTGTCTCAGCCGGTGAATGCGGATGCGCAAATAGACATCAGGAAGCCGGGAAATATCCCCAGTCCGAGCATCAACAGACCATTGGCGCCCAGCAGGATATTCACATCGACACCTGCCGCCAGCGGCTCCTCGCTCTCGGGCTTGTCGAAGTACATGAACTTGACCACCCGCAGATAGTAGAAGGCGCCGACGATGGAGAAAACCACCGCCACCAGCGCAAGCCAGACCATATTGATCTGCAGGACCGCCTGGATCGCCACCAGCTTGGCATAGAAGCCCACGGTGGGCGGAACGCCCGCCATCGAGAACATCAGCAGCAGCATGATGAACGCGTACCATGGATTGCGGTCGTTCAGGCCCTTGAGGTCGCTCAGCTTTTCGGCCTCGAAGCCCTGGCGGCTCATCAGCAGCAGGACGCCGAAGGCGCCGGTGGTCATGATCGCGTAGATCAGGGTGTAGAACATGGCCGCCGCGTAACCGCTGCTCAGACCGGACAGCACGCCGAGCAGGATGAAGCCGACGTGCGAAATGGTGGAATAGGCCAGCATGCGCTTGATATTGGTCTGCGCGATGGCGACCAGATTACCGATGACCATGGACAGCACGGAAAGGATGATCAGCATTTGCTGCCAGTCGTGAACCAGCGTTCCCAAACCGTCGACCAGCAACCGTATGGCCATGGCAAAGGCGGCGATCTTGGGCGCGGACCCGATATACAGGGTGACCGAAGTCGGCGCACCTTCGTACACGTCCGGCATCCACATATGGAACGGCACGGCGCCCAGTTTGAAGGCCACACCAACCACGATGAACGACAACCCGAAAACGAGCGGCACATTGGCGGCGGTTGCATGCTGCAGCAGGTGGTTGTTGACCGCGAGCAGATCAAGCGTGCCGGTGACGCCGTACAGGATCGACATGCCGTAAAGCAGCATGCCGCTGGCAATGGCGCCAAGCACGAAGTACTTCATCGCCGCCTCCGAGGAGCGCGCCGAATCGCGGTTGAAGGCCACCATGGCGTACAGCGCGAGGGACAGCAATTCGAGCCCCAGGTACAGCGTCAGGAAGCTGTAGGCGGAAATCATGATCATCATGCCGAGCACGCCGAACAGGCCCAGCACGAAATATTCACCCTTGAACAGACCCTTGTCCTTCAGATAGGGCCTGGAATAAACGAAGACCAGGAAGGTGATCGCATACACCGCGACCTTGAGGACCATCGACAGGGTGTCGCTGACGAACATGCCGCTGAAGGTCAGCACACTTTCGCGGCCGGTCAGCCAGATGCTCAGTACCGCCGCGCCGATCAGGGTGGCCTGGGTCAGCAGATAGGTGGCGTCACGCTGCTCGTCTTTAAGGAACAAGTCGACGACCAGGATGAGACATGCCATACCGAGCACGAACATCTCGGGGACGGCGGGAAGGAAATTGGGCAAACTCGGGCTCATGGCTACATCCTTAAAGAGTCGACTGTGCCAGTTGGTGCGTCACGTGCTGGATCAGGTGATTGACCGACACATGCATCACATCCAGCAGCGGCGCGGGCCAGACACCCAGTGCCAGTATCACCAGTGCCAGCAGGCTTAGCATGAAGAATTCGCGGCGATTGATGTCCGACAGCGTGGCCACCCCGTCGCTGGTGACCTCGCCGAAAATCACGCGCTTGACCATCCACAGGGTATAGGCCGCCCCGATAATCAGGGTGGTGCCCGCCAGGAAGGCAAACCAGAAATTGGCCTTGAAACTGGCCAGGATCACCATGAACTCGCCGACGAAGCCGGACGTGCCCGGCAGGCCGGCGTTGGCCATGGCGAACAGCACGAAAAAGCCGGCGAACTTGGGCATGGTGTTCATGACGCCGCCGTAGTCGGAAATCTCGCGCGAATGCAGACGATCGTACAGCACGCCGACCCCGAGGAACATCGCGCCGGAGACGAAACCGTGCGAGATCATCTGCACCATGCCGCCTTCGATTCCCATCGCGGCGCCGCTCAATCCCCCGCTACTGTGCTCGTAGATAAAGAACAGCAGGAAGAAACCCAGGGTGACGAAGCCCATATGGGCGATCGAGGAATACGCGATCAGTTTTTTCATGTCCTGCTGAACCAGGGCCACGAAGCCGATGTAGACCACCGCCACCAGCGACATCAGGGCGATCAGCCAGGCGAGTTCGGCACTGGCGTGCGGCGTGATCGGCAGACTGAATCGCAGGAACCCATAGCCGCCGATCTTGAGCATGATGGCAGCCAGGATCACGGAACCGCCGGTGGGCGCTTCGACGTGGGCGTCCGGCAGCCAGGTATGGACCGGCCACATGGGCACCTTGACCGCAAACGCCAGCAGAAACGAGATAAAGATCAGGATCTGCGCCGTAAGCCCCAGGTTCAGGTTATAGAACTGCAGGATGCCGAAGCTACCGGACTGGGTATACATGTAGATCAGCGAGACCAGCATGAATACCGAGCCCAGGAATGTGTACAGGAAGAACTTGAGCGTCGCGTATACGCGCCGCGGCCCGCCCCATATGCCGATCACCAGGAACATCGGAATCAGCATGCCCTCGAAGAAGATGTAGAACAGGATCGCGTCCAGCGAGGCGAACACGCCGTTCATCAGCCCTTCCATGATCAGGAAGGCGGCCATGTATTGCGCCACGCGATACTTAATCACCTCCCAGCCCGCGATTACCACGATCACGGTGGTGAAGGTGGTCAGCAGAATCAGCGGCATCGAGATACCGTCGACCCCGAGGTGATAGTTGATGTTGAAGCTGCTGATCCAGGGCAGCATCTCCTGGAACTGCATGTGATACGTCGACGAATCAAACGCCGTATACAAAGGGATGCTGAACAGGAAAGTCAGCACGGCGACGCCGAGCGCGAGCCGGCGTGCGCCGTCCGGCGCCTTATCACCTGCCGCCAGGACTATGAAGCCGCCGATGATCGGCGTCCATATCACAAGACTCAATAAGGGCCAGTTGGCAAACATGAGTGTTCCTTAACGCTTAATCTGGGTTTCTTATCGGAATAATCGTCAGCGGCTCAATGCAGGATGACGAACCAGCTGAGCAACAGCAGCAGACCGATGATCATCGAGAACGCATAGTGATACAGGAAGCCGGTCTGAACGTGGCGGACGCGGGCGGCCAGCCAGCCGACCGTGCGTGCAGTACCGTTCACGACCAGCCCGTCGATCACGAAGACATCGCCGATCCGCCACAACAGCCGGCCGAGACCGCGGGCGCCGCCGGCAAAAACGAACTGATTGAACTCGTCCGCGTAATATTTGTTGTCCAGCAGCCGGTACAGCCAGTTGAAGCGCTTCATGGCCATATCCGCCAGTTCCGGGCGGCGCATGTAAACGAACCAGGCCGTGAAGATACCGGCCAGCGCGAGGAAGAACGGCACGCCGAGCACACCGTGCAGAATGAAACCGAAAATACCGTGGTATTCGGCACCGATCTCGCCGAGCACGTTGTGCGCCTCGCTGACGTGGATGGCATTGCCGAAGTAGCCGCCGAACAGGATCGGCCCGATGAAGTAACCGGCGACCACGGAGGGAATGGCCAGCGCCACCAGCGGCACGGTCACCACCCACGGCGACTCGTGCAGGTGTTCACGGGTATGGGCATCCATACGTTCCTCACCGTGGAACACGAGAAAGAACAGGCGGAAGGTATACAGCGCGGTGACGAATACGCCGAGCAGAACCATCCAGTAGGCGAACCCGGCACCCGGGGTATGCGATTCATGCACCGCCTCGATAATCGCGTCCTTGGAGAAGAAACCGGCGAACGGCGGAATGCCGGCCAGGGCCAGCGAACCGATCAGCGTCGTCCAGTAGGTGATCGGCATGTACTTCTTCAGCCCGCCCATCTTGCGGATGTCCTGCTCGTGGTGCATCGCCATGATGACCGAACCCGCGGCCAGGAACAGCAGGGCCTTGAAGAAGGCATGGGTCATCAGGTGGAAGATACCCGCCGCATAAGCGGAGGCACCCAGCGCGGTGGCCATATAGCCCAGCTGGGACAGGGTCGAATAGGCGATGACCCGCTTGATGTCGTTCTGCACGATGCCGACCAGCCCCATGAAAAAGGCGGTGATCGAACCGATGACCAGGATGAAGCCCAGCGCGGTGGTGCTGAGTTCATACAGTGGCGACATGCGTGCCACCATGAAGATGCCGGCGGTCACCATGGTCGCGGCATGGATCAGCGCGGAAATCGGGGTCGGGCCTTCCATGGAATCCGGAAGCCAGACATGCAGCGGCACCTGCGCCGACTTACCCATGGCGCCGATAAACAGCAGAATGCCGATCACGGTCATCACCGGCCATTCGTGGCCGGGGATGATGGTAATGGTTTGCGCGGCCACGCCCGGTGCGCGCTCGAAGACGGTGGCGTAATCGAGGCTGTTCATATAGAGCAGCACACAGGCGATACCGAGCAGGAAGCCGAAATCGCCCACACGGTTGACCAGGAAGGCCTTGAGGTTGGCGAAAATGGCCGATTCGCGGTTCACGTAAAAACCGATCAGCAGGTAGGAAACCAGGCCCACCGCTTCCCAGCCGAAGAACAGCTGCATGAAGTTGTTCGACATCACCAGCATGAGCATGGAGAACGTGAACAGGGAGATGTAGCTGAAGAAGCGCTGGTAGGTGGTCTCGCGCGGCTTGCTGGTCTCGGGCCACAGTTCCTCGTCATGCCCCATGTAGCCGATGGTGTAGAGGTGCACCAGCAGCGAAACGAAGGTAACCACCACCATCATCAGTGCGGTGAGGTGGTCGATCAGGAACCCGACCTCGAAACGGATGCCATCGCTCACCATCCAGGTATAAACAGATGCGTTATAGGTCTGGCCGCCACCGAACACCTGATCGTAGAAGACGTAGGCCGAAAGCAGGAACGAGATTCCCACACCGAGGATGGTCACGGTATGCGCACCGGCGCGGCCGATCTTGCGGCCGAACAGGCCGGCGATGATGGAACCGACCAGTGAGGCCAGCGGTATCGCGAGATAGATGTTCTCCATGCCCCCTTACCCCTGCAGTTCGTCCAGGTCCTGAACGTTGATCGTCTGACGATTGCGGAACAACACGACCAGAATGGCCAGACCGATGGCGGCCTCCGCAGCTGCAACGGTCAGAATGAAGAACACGAACACCTGTCCCGCAAGGTCGCCGCTGTAATGGGAAAAGGCGATGAAGTTGATATTCACCGCCAGCAGCATCAGTTCGATCGACATCAACAGAATGATGACGTTCTTCCGGTTCAGGAAGATGCCGGCCACACTGAGCGAGAACAGAATCGCGCCGAGAATGAGGTAATGAGAAAGTGGAATCATTGCCGTATCGATCTTGTCGTTGTTTGGGGTCCGGGTCAGGATTTCTTTTCGGACTTCATGCGGACCAGGCGTACCCGGTCCTTGCGTGAAATGCGCACCTGCTCGCCCGGATTCTGGTACTTGGTCTCGGGTCGGCGGCGGAGGGTCAACGCGATCGCGGCGATGATTGCGACCAGGAGAATCACCGCTGCGATCTCGAAGGGATAAACGTAATCGGTGTACAACACGCCGCCCAGCGCCTGCGTATTGCTGTAATCCGCCGCACCCGGCGCCGGCGCGGCCACGTCGAAATACTTCGCGCCGACGACGGCGACCATTTCGGCCACCATCAGCGCCGCCACCAGCACACCGACCGGCAGGAAGCGAATAAAACCTTCGCGCATCCGGCTTATATTGATGTCGAGCATCATCACCACGAACAGGAACAGCACCATTACCGCGCCGACGTAGACCAGCACCAGCACGACGCCGAGGAATTCGGCCTCCATCAGCAGCCACAGGGCGGCCGCCGTGAAGAAGGTCAGCACCAGAAACAACGCGGCATGGACGGGATTGCGCACGGTGATCATCCGCAGGGCGGAGAACACCATGATCGCCGAGAAGAAGTAGAAAACGATTTCTTGGAAACTCATCGCAGAGGCAGTCCGTCGGTCCGGTTTATCGGTAGGCGGCATCGGCGGCACGATCTGCCGCGAGCTGCTGTTCGTATTTGTCGCCGATGGCCAGCAGCTTGTCCTTGGTCATGATCTGCTCGCCCCGGTTCTCGAAGTGGTATTCGAAAATTCGCGTTTCGACGATGGAATCGACCGGGCAGGCCTCCTCACAGAAGCCGCAGTAAATGCACTTGAACAGGTCAATGTCATAACGCGTGGTGCGACGGGTGCCATCCGCGCGCTCTTCGGAGTCGATGGTAATGGCCAGCGCCGGGCATACCGCTTCACACAGCTTGCAGGCAATACAGCGCTCCTCGCCGTTGGGGTAGCGGCGCAGCGCGTGCAGACCGCGGAAACGCGACGATTGCGGCGTTTTCTCTTCCGGGTACTGCACCGTGATCTTGTTCGTGAACAAATGCCGGCCGGTCAACGCCATACCGCGCAGCAGCTCCAGCAGCATGAAGCTCTTGAAGAAGTTGCGAACTGCATTCATGTCTCGATACTCCTCAGGCGAACCAGGGGCCGATATGGAAAGCCACGGCCAGCCCCTCGACCACCAGCCAGACGATCGTTACCGGGATCAGCACCTTCCATCCCAACCGCATGATCTGGTCATAGCGATAACGGGGGAACGTGGCGCGGAACCACAGGAACAGGAACATGAAGAAGAATGTCTTGACGATGAACCAGTGGACGCCCGGTCCCAGCAAGGCACCGATGACCGGCACCTTGAAGGCAGCCGCCGGCAGAATGCCCTCGAAAGGCGACAGCCAGCCGCCCAGGAACATCACCACCGTCAAGGCCGAGATAAGAATGATGTTGGCGTATTCCGCCAGGAAGAAGATCGCAAACGCCATACCGGAATATTCGACATGAAAACCGGCCACGATCTCGGACTCCCCTTCCGCGACATCGAACGGCGCGCGGTTGGTCTCGGCCACCCCGGAAATCAGATAGACCAGGAACAACGGCAACAGCGGCAACAGGAACCAGTGATACACGCTGCCCTGCTGGGCGCGCACGATGTCTCCCAGATTCAGGCTGCCCGCGGCCATCAACACGCCGACCAGCGCGAAGCCCATGGCGATTTCGTATGCGACGATCTGGGCCGCCGAACGCATGGCGCCCAGCAAGGCGTATTTCGAATTCGACGCCCAGCCGGCGATGATGACGCCGTAGACGCCCAGCGAGGTGATCGCCAGCAGATACAGCAACCCCGCGTTGACGTTCGCCAGCACCAGATGCGCATCGAACGGGATGACCGCCCAGGCGGCCAGCGCCGTGCCGAAGGCGAGAACCGGCGCCATGTAAAACAGGAATCGGTTCGCGTTAGTTGGAAGAATGATCTCCTTGAACAGCAGCTTGACCGCGTCGGCGATCGGCTGCAACCAGCCGCGCGGACCCACCCGGTTGGGTCCGATACGCACCTGGATATAACCGATGATCTTGCGTTCGGCGAAGGTCAGATAGGCGACGACCAGCAGCAGGGGCGCAATGATCGCCACGATCTCGAGCAGGATCTGGAGCGCGAGCGGGACCTCGCCCCACAGGGCTACCAGTTGCGATCCGAAGCTGTTCACGGTTTCCATCGTGTCTACCTCAAGCCCTGCTCAATTCGATAAGACCGAAGCTGGCGCCCAGCTGACGCCCCGCCTCGGTCGCCATGGGGATCCACGCACAACCATCCGGTATCGACTCGTCCAGATGCAGTTCCAGTTCGGCCTCTGCCCCACCCTGCCGCACGTTGACCCGGCCGGCATCGCCCAGTCCCTGACGATCCGCTTCGGCAGGATTGATCCAGACGCCATCTTTCCGCCCGTCGACGGTCTGCTGCAGTGGGCTGGAGCGTCTCACCAGCATGTCCTGTGCATAGATACCGACACCGGAAATCCTCATCAGGCCGCTGCCGCTGATCTCGGGCAGCGCATACGATTTACCGAGCTCCAGGGCGTTGTCGAACACGAGGTCTTCGGCGAAGCGGGCCTTGAGTTCGTCGCGCACCTGTTCGGTACTGGTCTGGTCGAACCCGCCGAGACCGAGCAGATTGCCCAGCACACGCAGCACCTTCCAGCCGGGACGTGCCTCACCCGGCGGCGTGGTGGCGCCGTTGAAGCTCTGCCAACGCCCCTCCAGGTTGACGAAGGTGCCGGAGGTTTCCGCAAAGGTGGCGACGGGCAGGATCATATCCGCATGGCGGCGCAATTCTTCACCGGCAAACGGCGTGATCGCGAGCACGAATTCCGCGGCAGCCATCGCCTCGGCAGCCTGCGCCGGATCGGCCGAATCGGACTCCGGCTCCACGCCCAGCAACAGGTAGGCCTTGCGCGGCTGCGCCAGCATGGCCTGGGCGTGAAGCCCGCCCTGTGCCAACATCCCACCGCCAGGCAGGCGATGCGGAACCGCACCGGCCAGCCAGGCGCCGGCCGTGTTGGCGGCCTCGGGCAGATAACCGAAACTGGCGCCGGATTGTTCGGCGATGGCGGCCACCAGTGCACGCAGCGCTGCGGCAGCCGGATGCTGCGCCGCGATGGTGCCCAGGAACACCGCCGCCTTGCCGCCCGCCTTCAGGCGATCGGCCATAGCCTGTTCCGCCTCGCCGACGGTGGCCGAATCCAACAGGGCGGTCGGCTGCTTGGCACCCAGGACCTTGGCCACACCGGCCAACGAACGGATCATTGCCAGCGGATCGACGATGCGCTCGGCGGCGAGGTCGAAACGGAACGCGAAATCGCGCGGGTTGATCGCCATCATCGCGGCGCCCTTCAGGGCGGCCTTGCGCAGACGGTGACCGATAATCGGGTGGTCCTTGCGCACGTCCGCACCGACCAGCAGCACGGCATCCAGCGCATCGAGGTCCTGCAGCGCCATTCCCAGCCAGGGGAACAGCGGGCGCTGAGCCTGATCCGAGAAATCGTTCTCCCGCAGGCGGTGGTCGATGGCCGTCACGCCCAGCCCACGCATCAGTTTCTGCGCCAGGTACTGTTCTTCCAGCGTGGCGGACGCTGAAAGCAACGCGCCGATGTCATCGGCCGGGAACGAACGCAGGCGCTCGGCGGCGGTTTCCAGCGCCGATTCCCAGTCCGTTTCCTGCCACTGGCCATTGGTCTTGACCAGCGGGCGGGTGACGCGATCAGTATGGGACAGCGCTTCGTAGCTGAAGCGATCGCGGTCGGAGATCCAGCATTCGTTGATGCCTTCGTTATCGCGCGGTACGGCGCGGATCACTTCGCCGCGCAGGGTATGCAGATACAGATTGGAGCCGACGCTGTCGTGCGGCGCGATGCTGGCATGCTGGATAACCTCCCAGGCGCGCGCGCGGAAACGCGAAGGCTTGGCGGTCAGCGCACCGACCGGGCACAGGTCGATCACGTTGCCCGACATCTCGGAGCTGACGCTTTTTTCGACGTAAGTGCCGATCTTCATGAACTCTCCGCGCCCGGTGGCACCCAGTTCGCGCAAACCGGCGACCTCCTCGCCGAAACGCACGCAACGCGTGCAATGGATGCAACGGGTCATCTCGGTCTCGATCAACGGACCGATGTCCTTGTCTTTGACCACACGCTTGTTTTCGGTATAGCGCGAAATATCCTCGCCATAGCCCATGGCCACGTCCTGCAGCTCGCACTCACCGCCCTGGTCGCAGATCGGGCAATCCAGCGGATGATTGATGAGCAGGAATTCCATGGTTCCCTTCTGGGCGCCAAGCGCCTTCGGAGACTGGGTAAACACCTTCATGCCCTCGGACACCGGCGTGGCGCAGGCCGGCAGCGGCTTCGGGGCCTTTTCAACCTCAACCAGACACATGCGGCAATTGGCCGCCACCGACAGTTTCTCGTGATAACAAAAACGCGGCACCTTGATGCCCGCATTGTCGGTGGCTTCAATCAGCATCGACCCCTTGCGTGCCTTGAGGGGAATGCCGTTGACCTCAATATTGACCAGATCTTCGCTCATCGGTGATGTATCCGCCGTATTCAGGCTGCAGCAGCACTGGTGCCTGCGACCATGCTGCGTCCATGCTGGATGTAGTACTCGAATTCGTGCCGGTAATGCTTGATGAAGCTGCGCACCGGCATCGCCGCGGCATCGCCCAGGGCGCAGATGGTGCGCCCCTCGATCTTGCTGGCGACGTCGTCGAGGCGTTCCAGGTCCTCGGGACGGCCGCGGCCTTCCACAATGCGGGTCAGCATGCGGTACAGCCAGCCCGTGCCTTCCCGGCAGGGGGTGCACTGTCCGCAGGATTCGGAGAAATAAAAGCGCGAGACCCGTTGCAGCACCTTCACCATGTCGGCGGTCTCGTCCATGACGATGACCGCACCGGAACCCAGCATGGAGCCCGCCTTGGTGATGGAGTCGTAGTCCATGTTGGTTTTGAGCATGATGTCGCCGGGCACCACGGGCACGGACGAACCGCCGGGAATGACCGCCTTGAGCTTGCGGCCGTGGCGAATCCCGCCGGCCATCTCGAGCAGGTCGGCGAAAGGCATGCCCAGGGGCACCTCATAGTTGCCGGGTCTGGCGACATGCCCCGACACCGAGAACAGCTTCTCGCCGCCGGAGTTTTCCACGCCGAGATCTGCGAACCACTTGCCGCCCTTGCGCATGATCGCCGGGATGGAGGACAGCGACTCGGTGTTGTTGATCGTGGTGGGTCGACCGTACAGCCCGAAGTTGGCCGGGAACGGCGGTTTGAAACGCGGCTGTCCCTTCTTGCCTTCCAGGGACTCGAGCAACGCAGTCTCCTCGCCGCAGATATACGCCCCGGCACCGAGGCTGCCGTGCAGATCGAAGTCGACCCCCGAACCCAGGATGTTCCTGCCGAGCAGCCCCTGGGCGTAGGCCTCCTTGAGGGCCTGCTCGAAGCGGATGAAAGGCTCGTCCATGAACTCGCCGCGCATGTAGTTGTAACCGACGGTCGCGCCGATGGCGTAGCCGGCGATTGCCATGCCCTCGACCAGCGCGTGGGGATTGAAACGCAGAATGTCGCGGTCCTTGCAGGTGCCGGGCTCGGATTCGTCGGAGTTGCAGACGATGTATTTCTGTCCCTCGGTATTGCGGGGCATGAAGCTCCACTTGAGACCGGTCGGGAAACCAGCGCCGCCACGGCCGCGCAGGTTGGACTTCTTGATCTCGTCGATGACGTCCTCGGGCGGAATCTTTTCGCGCAGAATCTTCTTCCACGCCTCGTAGCCCCCAAGCTTGAGATAGTTCTCGTAGCTGTAAGGCTCGTCCGCGAATTGCAGCGTTGTGAAGCAGACCTGATTGACCATCGCTTACTCCAAGCCGTCCAGGATCTGATCGATCTTTTCGGGCGTGAGATTTTCGTAATACACGTGATCCACCTGCATCATGGGCGCACCACAGCAGGCGGCCAGGCACTCCTCTTCCTGCTTGAGATAGAACTTCCCGTCCGGCGTGCTTTCTCCGGTCTTGATGCCCAGCTTGTTCTCGATATGTTCGACGACGTTGTCGGCGCCGCAGAGCATGCACGACACGTTGGTGCACACGGAGATCGTGTGGCGGCCGACCGGCTCCAGTTCGTACATGGAATAGAAGCTGCCGACCTCGTAGACCGCGATCTCGGGCAGGCCGAGATAATCCGCCACCGCGTCCATCTTTTCGGTGGACAGGTAACCGTCCTCATGCATCACGGCGCGCAGGGCGGCCAGCAACGCGGACTGCTTCCGGTCTTCCGGGTATTTTTTCAACCAGTGATCGATCTCTTCGCGCTCGTGGGCGGTCAGCAGATCGCGCTTGTGCTTGAGTTCGGTCATCAGCGGTCGACCTCCCCGAATACGATGTCCTGGGTGCCGATGATGGCAACCACATCGGCCAGCATGTGCCCGCGCGACATCTCGTCCAGGGCGGACAGATGTGCGAAACCGGGCGCGCGGACCTTGAGGCGGTAAGGCTTGTTGGCACCGTCGGAAACGAGATACACACCGAATTCGCCCTTCGGATGCTCCACGGCCGCATAGGCCTCGCCCTCGGGCAGACAATAGCCTTCGGTGAAGAGCTTGAAGTGGTGAATCAGCGATTCCATGTCCGCCTTCATTTCCTCGCGCGGCGGCGGGGAAACCTTATGATCGTCCAGCATCACCGGGCCGGGATGATTGCGCAGCCATTCGACACACTGCTTGATGATGCGATTGGACTGGCGCATTTCTTCGATACGCACCAGATAACGGTCGTAGCAGTCGCCGTTGACGCCCACCGGGATATCGAAATCCATGGCGGGATAGACTTCATAGGGCTGCTTCTTGCGCAGGTCCCACTCGACACCCGAACCGCGCAGCATGGGACCGGTGAAGCCGAGCTGCATGGCCCGCTCGGGGCTGACGACACCGATGCCTACGGTGCGTTGTTTCCAGATGCGATTATCGGTCAACAGCGTTTCGTAGTCGTCCACGCAGCCAGGGAAGCGTTCGGTGAAGGCCTCGATGAAATCGAGCATGCTGCCGCTGCGTTCCTCGTTGAGCTTTTGCACTTCCCGCTCGGAACGCCAGCGCGAGGCCTGATATTTCGGCATGACGTTGGGCAGGTCGCGATATACCCCGCCCGGGCGGTAATAGGTGGCATGCAGACGCGCACCGGAAACCGCTTCGTAGCAGTCCATCAGGTCTTCGCGTTCACGGAATGCGTACAGGAAGACGGTCATGGCGCCGATATCGAGCGCATGCGCACCGAGCCACAACAGGTGGTTCAGGATTCGGGTGATCTCGTCGAACATGACGCGGATGTACTGCGCCCGGATCGGCGCCTCGATTCCGAGCAGCTTTTCGATGGCAAGCACGTAGCCGTGTTCGTTGCTCATCATGGACACGTAGTCGAGCCGGTCCATATAGCCGATGCTCTGGTTGTACGGCTTGCTCTCGGCAAGCTTTTCGGTGCCCCGGTGCAACAGGCCGATGTGCGGGTCGGCGCGCTGGATAACCTCGCCATCCAACTCCAGCACCAGACGCAACACGCCGTGCGCGGACGGATGCTGCGGTCCGAAATTCAGGGTGTAGTTACGAATCTCAGGCATTGGACTTGCCCTCCTCCGTTTCGGGATGGAGGTAGCGATGATCGTGTCGGATCACCTTGGGAACGAGAACGCGCGGCTCGATGGAGACAGGCTGGTACACCACGCGCTGCTGTTCGGGGTCGTAGCGCATCTCGACATGACCGACCAACGGGAAGTCCTTGCGGAACGGATGACCGACGAAGCCGTAGTCGGTCAGCAGTCGACGCAGGTCCGGGTGGCCGTTGAAAACAATGCCGTACAGATCGAACGCCTCGCGCTCGTACCAGTTGGCGCTGCTCCAAACGTCGACGACGGAATCCACCATTGGCATCTCGTCGTCCGGACAAAAGACCTTGAGCCGGAGCCGGCGGTTTTCGGCCAGCGACAACAGATGATAGACGGCCGCGAAACGCGGCCCTTCGTGCTTGCCGAGCGGCGGCGCATCTTGAAAAGTGAAACGCCCGAACGTGGCCTTTTCGACCCCGCGCGAGAAACCCTCGCTGGTGGCGCCGTCGGTGGACCATTCCGTCACACCGTAGGTGAAATAATCGACACCGGCGACATCGATCAGAATCTCAAAGGCGAACTCGTCGCGCAGCGCGGTTGCGACCTCGTGCAGATTCTGCGCGGGCACTGTCAGCGTGACTTCGCCCACGGCCAGCGTCGCACCGCTGATACGATCGCCAAAGTGTTTTTCAAGCTGCGCGGCAAAGGATTGCAGATCCGACATCTTCAGCCCTCACTGCCTCAACGGGCGATGGTGTTGGTACGACGGATCTTGTTCTGCAATTGCAGAATGCCGTAAAGCAGAGCCTCCGCCGTCGGGGGACAACCCGGGACGTAGACGTCCACCGGGACAATACGGTCGCAGCCGCGCACCACCGCATAGGAATAGTGGTAGTAACCGCCGCCGTTCGCACAAGAACCCATGGAGATCACCCAGCGGGGCTCGGCCATCTGGTCGTAAACCTTGCGCAGCGCGGGCGCCATCTTGTTGACCAGGGTGCCGGCCACGATCATCACATCGGACTGGCGGGGGCTGGGCCGGAACATGATCCCGAAACGGTCGAGGTCATAACGGGCGGCGCCGGCGTGCATCATCTCGACCGCGCAACAGGCAAGCCCGAACGTCATGGGCCACATCGAGCCGGTACGCGCCCAATTAATGAGCTTATCGGCCGTGGTGGTGACGAACCCCTTGTCGAATTTGCCTTCTATTCCCATTCCAGCGCCCCCTTCTTCCATTCGTAGATAAAGCCAATCACGAGGATGCCGAGGAACATGGCCATGGCGAGCAGACCGAACAAACCGATCTTGTCGAGCACGACGGCCCAGGGGAACAGAAAGGCGATCTCGAGATCAAAGATGATAAACAGAATGGCGACGAGGTAATAACGCACGTCGAACTTCATGCGCGAATCCTCGAAGGCCTCGAAGCCGCATTCGTAAGGAGAGTCCTTGGCGGCGTCGGGTCGGCGCGGCCCCAGAATGGAACCCAGCGTCAAAATGGCAATGCCGGCGATTAGACCAATGGCGACAAATACCAGGATTGGCAGATAACCTTGCAGCATTCTCTGTTACTCCCCGCGCCCAAACTGCAGGACGCGAATTGCAGCGTATAGCCACAGTCAGATTCTTATCGCTCTACCCGAGTCTCCGCCGGCAAGCCGGCCGGACTTGAATAGGCCCTTTCCCTTATATTCATCAGACGGACATGCCGTCTTGACCGGATACCTACCTGGTTCCGGATAAGTATGGTGCCGACGGACGGAGTCGAACCGTCACGGCTTTCGCCACTACCCCCTCAAGATAGCGTGTCTACCAATTCCACCACGTCGGCGATTTCATGCTGTACCTTACTGAGGCACATCGCCCGGCGCTGTCGGCGCCGGTTTGGCGGGCGCCTGCTTCTTCTGCTCGGCACCCACAGGCTGTTTCTTGTCGGACTGCTGCGCGGCCTCTTTGACCACCACGCTGCTGTCGCTGGGCTGCGAGGCGTGTCCGGCGATATAAGTCAGTACAAGACTGTTAATAAAGAATACGGCCGCCAGAACAGCCGTCGCACGGCTCAGGAAATTCGCCGAACCCTGCGAGCCGAACACCGTGCCAGAAGCCCCGCTTCCGAAGGCTGCGCCGGCATCGGCGCCCTTGCCGTGCTGCAAAAGCACGAGCACGATCAGCGCCGCAGCGACGACCACCTGAACCACAATCAATATGCTGTAAAGCAACATAAAAGATATCCGTATTTAACTCGCGGCCTTGCAGATCGCGAGGAATTCGTCGGCCTGCAGCGACGCGCCACCGATCAGGCCGCCATCGATATCAGGCATGGCAAACAACTCGGCAGCGTTCGCCGCCTTCACGCTGCCGCCGTACTGGATGCAGATATTCTCGGCCACCGCGGCATCCAGCGCGGCGATACGGCCCCGGATAAAGGCGTGAACCTCCTGAGCCTGCTCAGGCGTCGCGGTCTTGCCGGTACCGATCGCCCATACCGGTTCGTAGGCGATCACCGCATCGCGGAAGGCCTCCGCACCGGCGGCTTCCAGCACCGCATCCAGCTGGCGTCCCACGACCTCCTCAGTTTTTCCGACTTCACGCTCTTCCAGCAGTTCACCAACGCAGAGAATCGGCGTGAGGCCGTTACGCTGTGCCGCGAGGAACTTGCGCGCCACGAGGTGGTCATCTTCCCCGTACAGGCTGCGGCGCTCGGAATGCCCCACAATCGCATATGTGGAACCGAACTCCTTGAGCATCGGTCCGGAAACCTCGCCGGTGAAGGCGCCGCCGTCCTCGGCACAGAGATCCTGGGCACCAAGACCGACCGGGCTGTCCGCCAGCATGTCCTGGACCATGGGCAGGTAAACAAAAGGCGGGCAGACCGCTACACCTGCGTCACCGACCTCTGGCATTCCGGACAGGATTCCCTCGATGAGGGTGCTGATACTCGTTTTCGAGCCATTCAGTTTCCAGTTTCCGGCAACCAGAGATTGACGCATGCCTTACCTGCCTCGTTGTGAAACAAAGCGCGCAAGCTTACAGCCCGGTTTCAGATAAATCAATTTGCAATTTCCGCCTCAGACACCGCTGGCCGAAGCCTGAACAGCCTCGGCAATCTGGCGGGCGTACCCCTTGACCGCCTCGGTGTCATCGCCTTCCACCATGACGCGAACCAGGGGTTCCGTTCCCGAAGCGCGCAACAGGACGCGGCCGCTGCCGTTCAGGCTGCGTTCCACGTCGGCCACGGCCTGGCGGATCAGGGGCGAACCCTCGAGATCGACGGTCTGCTCGACGGGTACGTTGACGAGGGTTTGCGGATATTTATGCATGGCCTTCTTGAGGGAGTGCAGGCTCTGCTCACTGGCCAGGATAGCCTGTAACACCAGGAGCGCCGAAATGACCCCGTCGCCGGTGGTAGTACGATCCAGGCAGATGATGTGCCCCGAAGACTCCCCACCCAGGCGCCAGCCCTCCGCCTGCAGCAACTCCATGACGTAGCGGTCCCCCACGGCGGCGCGGCAAAACGGAATACCGAGCCGCCCGAGCAGCTGCTCCAGGCCGAGATTGGTCATCTGGGTGCCGACCACCCCGCCCTCCAGCGTCCCCTCGGCATGGCGATGGCGGGCGATAATGCCCAGGAGTTCGTCACCGTCCACCACCTCGCCCCGGTGATCGACCATGATCAGCCGGTCGCCGTCGCCGTCCAGGGCGATGCCCAGATCGGCCTGATGGCGCAATACGGCGTCACACAACGCCTGAGGCGCGGTGGCCCCGCACCCGTCGTTGATGTTCAGACCGTTGGGCTCGTCGCCCATGCGCAGCACTTCGGCGCCCAGCTCCTCGAACACGTCCGGTGCCACGTGGTAGGTGGCGCCGTGTGCGCAATCGACCACGATGCGCAGTCCGTGCAGGACGGTCCCGGAGGGAAGACTGGCCTTGCAGTACTCGATATAACGGCCTGCGGCATCGACCACGCGCTCCGCCTTGCCGAGTTCGGCCGAATCGACGGTTTCCATCGGCTGCGCCATTTCCGCTTCGATGGAGCGCTCCACGTCGTCCGGGAGCTTGGTCCCCGCGGCGGAGAAGAACTTGATGCCGTTGTCGTAATAAGGGTTGTGCGAGGCGCTGATCACGATACCCACCGAGGCGCGCAGCGTGCGGGTCAGATAGGCCACGGCCGGGGTGGGCATGGGCCCCAGCAGGCGCACGTCGACGCCCGCGGCGGACAGCCCCGCCTGCAGGGCCGACTCGAACATATAGCCGGAAATCCGCGTGTCCTTGCCGATCACGGCCAGAGGATGGCCGTCCGCGGACAATACCCTGCCCGCGGCCCAACCCAGCTTGAGCACGAAATCCGCCGTCATCGGCGCCCTGCCGGTGCGTCCTCTGACCCCGTCGGTTCCGAAATAGCGTCTACTCATGTATTACTCCGCTGCCTGGACGGCCTGCAGGACCTGCAATGCCTCGACGGTGGGCCTCACATCGTGCACGCGCAGAATGGCCGCCCCTTTTTCCGCCGCGAACAGCGCCGCGGCGATACTGCCGGTCTGCCGTTCCTCCACCGGGAGGTCCAGGATCTGGCCGATCATGGTCTTGCGGGACATGCCGACCAGCAACGGCGCTCCCAGGTCGCCCAGGCGATCCAGGTGTTTCAAAAGGGAGAGATTATGCGCCAGGGTCTTGCCGAATCCGAACCCCGGATCGACCAGCAGGCGCTCGGTCGGCAGGCCGGCATCCAGGCAGGCCTGCATCTGAACGGCCAGAAAATCCCGGACTTCGCCCACCACGTCGCCGTAGTGCGGCGCCTGCTGCATGGTGCGGGGTTCACCGAGCATGTGCATGAGACAGACGGCCGCCCCGCTGGCGAGCGCCGCTTCCAGGGCCCCCGGCTCGCGCAGGGCGCGCACATCGTTGATCAGGTCCGCCCCCGCAGCCACGGCCTCGCGCATCACTTCCGGCTTGCTGGTATCGACGGAGATGGGCACATCAAACGCCTCGCGCAGCGCCTGAACGACGGGTATCACCCGTTGCACCTCGCTTGCCGCGTCCACGGCCGCGGCACCGGGCCGGGTGGATTCACCGCCCACATCCAGCATATCCGCCCCCTCCTCGACCAGGCGGCGGGCCTGGGCCAGGGCGGCATCCGGATCGAGGTAACGTCCGCCGTCCGAGAAGGAATCGGGCGTCACGTTCAGAATCCCCATCACCAGGGGGCGATCAAGCGGAATCGTTCGATGGGCACAGACAAGCGCAGTCACGGAACGGGGCACCTCTTCGAAAACGGTCGGGAATCATACGCCGGAACCGGATTTTACCCGTCGCAAACAAAAAGGGCGCGGGCCATTAAGGCCCGCGCCCGGTTGAAGCCGACAACCGCTCAGTGCTGGCTGGCCGGTCCGCCGATCGGCTTATCGCCCGGCTTGACGTCGCCGCTGCCGATCACCGGATTGCCGCCCTGGCTGGATGAATCATCATCATGCCAGTCGGCCGGCGGACGCGGCTGCTTGCCGGCCATGATGTCGTCGATCTGATCGGAATCGATGGTCTCGTACTTCATCAGGGCCTGCGCCATGGTATGAAGCTTTTCCATGTTATCCGTGAGGATTTTCTCCGCCCGCTGGTAGTTGCGGTCGATCACGTGGCGGATCTCCTCGTCGATCGCGTGAGCGGTTTCATCCGACATGTGCTTGTGCTGGGTCACGGAGCGGCCGAGAAACACCTCGCCCTCGTCTTCGCTGTAGGCCAGCGGGCCCAGGCGATCTGACAGGCCCCAGCGGGTCACCATGTTGCGGGCGATGTCGGTGGCGCGTTCGATGTCGTTCGAGGCCCCGGTAGTGACCTTGTCGGGACCGAAGATCAGCACCTCGGCGATACGCCCGCCGAACAGCGAGGAGACCTGGCTTTCCAGGCGCTGCTTGCTGTGGCTGTAACGGTCGTCCTCAGGCAGGAACATGGTCACGCCCAAGGCGCGTCCGCGCGGGATGATGCTGACCTTGTAGACCGGATCGTGATCGGGCACCAGGCGGCCGACGATGGCGTGGCCCGCCTCGTGATAGGCGGTGAGCTTCTTTTCCTCTTCGCTCATCACCATGGACTTGCGCTCGGCGCCCATCATGATCTTGTCCTTGGCGCGCTCGAAATCCTCCATGGTCACGGTGCGCTTGTTGGCGCGTGCCGCGAACAGGGCGGCCTCGTTGACCAGGTTGGCCAGATCGGCCCCCGAAAAGCCGGGGGTGCCGCGCGCGATCAGGTCGGGACGCACATTGTCGCCGATCGGGACCTTGCGCATGTGCACCTTGAGGATCTGCTCGCGGCCGCGCACGTCGGGCAGCGGCACGACCACCTGCCGGTCGAAGCGGCCGGGGCGCAGCAGCGCGGGGTCGAGCACGTCCGGACGGTTGGTCGCGGCGATCACGATAATGCCCTCGGAACCTTCGAAGCCGTCCATCTCGACCAGCAGCTGGTTCAGGGTCTGCTCGCGCTCGTCATGCCCGCCACCGAGACCGGCGCCGCGCTGACGGCCCACCGCATCGATCTCGTCGATGAAGATGATGCAGGGAGCGTGTTTCTTCGCGGTCTCGAACATGTCGCGCACGCGCGAGGCGCCGACGCCGACAAACATCTCGACGAAGTCGGAACCGGAAATGCTGAAGAACGGCACCTTGGCCTCACCCGCAATGGCCTTGGCGAGCAGGGTCTTACCGGTACCGGGGGAGCCCACCATGAGAACACCGCGCGGGATCTTGCCGCCAAGTTTCTGGAACTTGCCTGGATCACGCAGGAATTCGACCAATTCGGCCACTTCGTCCTTGGCTTCGTCGCAGCCGGCCACGTCGGTGAAGTTCACCTTGACCTGGTCCTCGCTCATCATCCGGGCGCGGCTCTTGCCGAAGGACATGGCGCCCCGGCCGCCTCCGCCGCCCTGCATCTGGCGCATGATGTAGATCCACAGGCCGATGATGAGGATGAAGGGGAACCAGCTGATGACCAGATCCCAGAAGATGGAACGTTTCTTGGGCGGCGCCGCGTGGATGGTCACGTTGTTCTTGAGCAGATCACCGATCAGCCCGGGATCGTTGGGGCTGTAGGTGGTGAACTTCTCGCCGTTGACCGTCACGCCGTCGATGCTGTTGCCTTCGATGTAGACGCTCTTGACGTTGCCGTTACGGACATCGCTGATGAACGTCGAATATGACATTCCCTGAGGCGACGAATGTTGCGGGCTGAAGTTGTTGAAGACAGTCATCAGCACGATGGCGATGACCGCCCAGAGAATAAGGTTTTTTGCCAAATCGTTCACAGCTACCTCTCGTCGCCTCTTTGTCAGGCGCCATACAGCACACGTATAGTGGCCACGTTACAATACTTTCAAACCCTGCGCTAGGACGTAGACCTCGCGCGACCGCGGCCTGGAAGCCTTGGGTTTGCGGATCTTCACCTGCTCGAACAACCGCCGGATCTCGGCCAGCAGCGCCTCCGAACCCTCGCCCTGAAAAAGCTTGAGCAGCAGACCGCCACCGGGCTTGAGTACCTCACGCGCCATCTCCACCGCCAATTCGGCCAGATACATGGCCCGCGGCTGATCCACCGCCTCCATCCCACTCATATTGGGGGCCATGTCCGAGATTACAAGGTCCGCCTTGCCGTCGCCGATCACGGCCAGGAGGCGGTCCAGCACCGCCTGTTCACGGAAATCCCCCTGCACGAACTCGACGCCCGGCAACGAATCCATGGGCAGGATGTCGGTGGCAATGACGGTGCCGTTGCGCCCCACCCAGCGCGCCGCCAGCTGACTCCAGCCGCCCGGCGCGGCGCCGAGGTCCACCACCGTCATGCCCGGCCGGATCAGATGATCCCGTGCCTGGATCTCCTCGAGTTTGAAGGCCGCACGCGAGCGAAGCCCTTCACGCTGCGCGCGTTTGACGAACTCGTCTTTGAAGTGTTCGTCAAGCCAACGGCGACTACTCTTACTCCTAGCCATGATCAATAATGTGCGCCCCCTCGGGGACAAGCACTTTCACACACTGTTTATGGGGAATCCGAATCGATGAAACTGGATGAAAAGCGCCGTAAGCACCTGCGCACCCTCGGCCACGACCTTCGGCCCGTGGTCATGGTCGCCGGACAGGGACTCAAGGACAGCGTACGGCAGGAACTCGAACAGGCGCTGGCGCATCATGAACTGATCAAGGTGAAGGTGAGCGTGGGCGACCGCAAGGTGCGCGACGCCCTGCTACAGGAAATCGCGGCATCCACCGGCGCCGAGCTCATCCAGCGGGTCGGCAACATGGGGCTGTTCTTCCGCCGCAATCCCGAGAAACCGGTGGTGCAGTTCCCTTGAACGGCTTCAATAACGCCCCTTTTAACAGGCTTTAGACGTAGCGCACCTCGACGATCTCGTAGTTCCTTTCACCGCCGGGGGCGACGACGGTGGCCACATCGCCTTCCTCCTTGCCGATCAGCGCACGGGCGATCGGGGAGGTAATCGAAATCAGGCCGGCCTTGATGTCCGCCTCGTCCTCGCCCACGATCTGGTAGGTCACCTCGTTTCCGCCCTCTTCGTCCGCAAGCAGCACGGTCGCTCCGAAGATGACCTTGCCGTTGGGGTTCATGGTGGTGACGTCGATGATCTGGGCGTTGGACAGCTTGGCTTCGATCTCCTTGATGCGGCCTTCGATGAAGCCCTGCTGTTCACGCGCAGCGTGGTATTCGGCATTTTCCTTCAGGTCGCCGTGCGCACGCGCCTCGGCGATGGCCTCGATCACGCGCGGACGATCGACGGTCTTCAGTTTGTGCAGCTCCGCCTTCAGTTTTTCCGCACCGCGGACAGTCAATGGCACCTTGTTCATCCAAGCACCTCCTGATGCAGGTCCTGCAGGCGATACACGTTTTCCGATTCAAGGAAACGAATCGCCTGGGCCATGGCGCTCGCGCCCGCAAGCGTCGTGGTATAGGCGACCGAGTGCTGTACGGCCTCTCTGCGGATGGTGAACGAATCCGCAATCGCCTGTTTGCCTTCCGTCGTATTGATGATGAGATCGATCTCGTCGTTCTTGATCATATCCACGATATGGGGACGGCCTTCGGTCACCTTGTTGACACTCTGGCAGGTCACGCCGCCGGCCTCCAGAACCGCGGCGGTCCCCCGCGTCGCGACGATGTCGAAACCGAGATCTTCCAGTATGCGCACCACCTCGACGATGCCGGATTTGTCGACGTCGCGCACGCTGATGAACGCGCGGCCGCTGCTGGGCAGTTTGACCCCGGCCGCGACCTGGGACTTGGCATAGGCCTCGGCGAACTCCCGGCCGACGCCCATCACCTCGCCCGTGGACTTCATTTCCGGACCGAGCAAAGGATCGACGCCCGGGAACTTGATAAACGGGAATACCGCCTCCTTGACCGAATAATAGTCACGGGGATGCGGTTCGGAAATTGCCTGTTCGGCAAGCGTCTTGCCGACCATGCAGCGGGCCGCGACCTTGGCCAGCGGAATGCCGACGCTCTTGGAGACGAACGGCACCGTGCGTGAGGCGCGTGGATTAACCTCCAGCACGTAGATGTCCTCACCCTGAATGGCGAACTGGGTGTTCATCAGCCCCACCACGCCCAGCCCCTTGGCGAGCTTGCGCATCTGTTCGCCGAGTTCCTGCTGCACCGGTTCGCTGAGGGAATACGGCGGCAGGGAGCAGGCCGAGTCGCCCGAATGCACGCCCGCCTGTTCGATGTGCTGCATGATACCGCCGATCATGACCGCCTCACCGTCGCATATCGCATCGACATCGACCTCGACGGCGTCGTCCAGGAACCGGTCGAGCAGCACCGGGGCGTCGTTGGAAACCTGAACCGCCTCGTGCATGTAGCGGCGCAGGTCGTCGACGTTGTAGACGATCTCCATCGCGCGCCCGCCGAGCACGTAGGAGGGACGCACCACCACCGGATAGCCGATCTCCTCGGCGGCCAGGATGGCCTGGTCCTCGGTGCGCGCGGTGCGGTTGGGCGGCTGCTTCAGGCCGAGCTTGTTGATCAGAGTCTGGAAGCGCTCGCGGTCCTCCGCCAGATCGATGGAATCCGGTGTGGTGCCGATGATCGGCACGCCGGCCTTTTCCAGATCGCGTGCCAGCTTGAGCGGAGTCTGACCGCCGTACTGCACGATCACGCCGGTCGGTTTTTCGACCCGCACGACCTCGAGCACGTCCTCCAGGGTGAGCGGCTCGAAGTACAGCCGGTCCGAGGTGTCGTAGTCGGTGGATACGGTCTCGGGGTTGCAGTTGACCATGATGGTCTCGTACCCGTCTTCGCGCAT